>DASTSF010000069.1:0-3346 GCA_035760825.1 Bacteroidia bacterium | reverse complement strand
CCGGAATTTCATTCTCAGTGCTCCTGCTTTTTACCGGCTCCGTTGAGCGGCTGATCGCCGAGTATGCCGGGATTCAGGATGTGGAACCTGGGCTTCTCGTCCGCATATTCTTTCAGGAGCTCGTAACGTCCGCTCGGTTTGAGCCTCTTCAGCTCGTAAATATCCGTCCGGCGGTCTTCGAGGTTCCGCACGCTTCCGCCTGAACGCAGCTTTTTGATCAGGTCGAGATCGAGGTCGGCGATGAGCACCATTTCCGTGTTTGGTGTCGTTTCCGCTTTGATGCCATTGGTGGGAAAAGCGAAATCGGCGGGTGTGAAAACAGCTGACTGCGCGAACTGGATGTCCATGTTGTGCACTTTCGGAAGGTTGCCGATGCCGCCGGCGATCGCCACATAACATTCGTTCTCGATCGCCCGCGCCCGCGCGCAGCTGCGTACGCGCGTGAAGGAATTCTGCGTGTCGGTGAGGAAAGGAACGAAAAGTATTTCCATTCCGTCCAGCGCGAGCAGGCGTGCCAGCTCCGGAAATTCCACGTCGTAGCAGACGAGTATGCCGATCTTCCCGGCGTCGGTGTCGTACACTTTCAGCTTGTTGCCGCCCACGATGCCCCATGCGCTCACTTCGTTCGGCGTCACGTGGATCTTCGAATACCGCTCGATCGATCCGTCCCGCCTGCACAGGTACCCGACATTGAACAACTGCCCGTCTTTAATATACGGCATGCTTCCCGTGATGATGTTGACGTTGTAAGTGATGGCGAAATCGATGAACTTGTCGCGGAGCGGTTCGGTGAAATCCGCCAGGCTGCGTATGGCTTCCGCTTCCGACTGGTGGTTGAAATCAGCCATGAGCGGTGCGTTGAACAGCTCGGGGAAAAGAATGAAATCCGCCGTGTAACCCGCCACCGAATCGATGAAGAATTCGATCTGCTCGTAAATGGAATGGAGGTCGCGGAAGGAGCGCATTTTCCATTGCACCAGTCCCACGCGCACGATGCTTTTCCGCTGTTTCAGCGTTCCCCGGTCTTCCTGGTACATCACGTTGTTCCATTCCATCAGCGTGGCGTATTCTTTCGACTCGAGGTCGCCGGGCATGTAATTCACGAGCAGCTTTTTCACGTGGAATTCATTCGACAGCTGGAAAGAAAGAACAGGATCGTAGATCTCTTTCATCTTCACTTTGTTGATGTATTCTTTCGGTGTCATCTCTGCCGAATGTTCGCTGAAGTTGGGAATCCTTCCGCCGAAGACGATCGATTTCAGGTTCAGCTTTTCGCAGAGTTCCTTGCGTGCGTCGTAAAGTCTGCGTGCAAGGCGCATCCCGCGGTAATCCGGGTGAATGAATACTTCGATGCCGTAAAGGACATCGCCCTTTTTCCGGTTGTGCGTGCGGAACGTATAATTTCCGGTGATGTCGCGGTATGTGTGATCGTCGCCGAAATCCGCGTAATTGACAACGATCGAAAGCGCGCACCCCACGACTTTTCCATTCACCAGGACGACAACCTGTCCTTCGGGAAAAACATCGAGCAGCCCGCGAATGTTATTTTCGGTCCACACCGACCCGTGCCAGTTTTTGTACGCTTCATGCATGGAATCACGCAGTCCCATGTAGTCATCGAGGCGGAGGTGACGTACTTCAACCGTGCGTATTTTTTTTCGCGAACTGCTTTTCCGCATCTTGATCCTGTCTGTCCGTTGCATACCTGTAAATTTTAAATAAGATATCCGTTAACAATATTGCTTTTCATGCCTTTTAAAATTAAGCAGGAAGAAGGGTGAACGACTTTTTTTTTCGATGGTTGGCAGGATATCTGTTACGGAAAAACAGTTTGAACAAACGGAAAGAAGATGAAGCGGGGAATGTTACTGGGGAACAAGCCGCAAGGCTGAAAAATGCCGCAGCAGGTCACGAGGATCATTGGCAGTGAACTGCGCCCGTGAGAGAATGTGTGCCTGAAGTAAAACAGGGGAGAGAACCGGAAGGATCCGCAAACGATGATCTTTTACAGGCGCTATTTTTTCGCAAGCAAACCCCTTCGCGCTTTTTCGCGGAAATTTTCGTCGGTTTTCAGCCGGTTCACGATGTCATATTTTTCGCAGATCAGTTTCACGTTGCCGGCCGGTGGCGGAGCAGGTATGGCTTCGAAATATTCAACCGGGAATTCGGAGGTGTCGAAACCGCATACAGCAAGAACGAAGTAGCAAAGCGGGTATGATCCGGGAAATGATTTCGCGTCGTAACCGCCGCGGAAAAAACGGTTTCCTTCCGCCAGGAATTCGTCCCAGTGCGCGCAGGTCGAACCGAGGATCGTTGCGGCGCTGTCGGGACAGATGGAATAGGAAACTCCGCGCGGAACAAGCTCTGAATCCGTCCAGATGTATCCCTGGTTCGCGTTAAGCACGAGCGTTCCCCATGGTGATCGCGCAAAATAATTCATCAGCAGGCGCTTGATCGTCCAGCGGTTCTCCGCCGTGATGCGCTTGTCCTTGAAAAACATCGGCTCGAACACGGGACTCAGCACGAAGTGGTCCGCGCCGCCCAAACCGGCCCAAGCGCGGTCGAGCCAGAAAAAACTTTCGGGATGCCTGTCCGAATCGATCAGTGTGAACTGTGAAAAATAATCTTCCGGCGTTTTACCTTTCAGCACCGCGGTGTAGAGCTTTTTTATTTCCGCCGAAACTTTTTTGTACGGACCGAAGAGCGGGGAGGGGATAAGCATGTTCAGCCGGTTAATCGCAGTAGAGATCCCCGGAAAGATATTTCAGCCCGGAATCGACGATGATCGTTACGATTTTTTTCCCGGGCCCCAGTTCTTTCGCACGCTGCAATGCCGCCCAGACGTTGGCGCCGGATGTGGTTCCTCCGAAAATTCCTTCGGCGCGCGCCAGCTTTCGCGCCGTATCGTACGCATCTTCATCGGTGACGGCAATAATTTCATCCGCGAGATCAAGCCGCGTGATCGCCGGTACAAAACCGGAACCGATTCCCTCCAGCTTGTGCTTACCGGAAATATCCCCGCCGGAAAGCGCACGTACATTCGCAGGTTCGATCGCGATGCAGCGTATGCCCGGAATTTCTTTCTTGAAAATTTCAGCGTTGCCTGAAAAACTTCCGCCGGTGCCCACGCCCATGATGAATTCGTCGATGCCGGTTCCGAGCTCGTTCATTATTTCCCGCGCCATCGCATGATACGCATTGCGGTTGTCAATATTGTTGAACTGATCGGTCCAGAATGTATTGGGATTTTCACTCAGTTCACGCGCACGCGCCACAAGCTTGTCGATGAGCGCCGCGGTGATTTTTCCGCCGTCGCCGGGAATGATCTCGAGTTCCGCGCCGAACG
>DASTSF010000068.1:0-2711 GCA_035760825.1 Bacteroidia bacterium | reverse complement strand
GCTCCCTTCGAGGAAGAAGTGCGGGGATTTGAAAAAGCAGGATCGATGCTGGCCGCAGCAGGAAAGAAAAGGATGAACGAATTGCTGGACGATGCGGCGCGTGTGATCACCGTTTCTTCTGCGCTGGCCGGCTACCTGGCGGAACGGTACGGCGTGAAAAAGGAAAAAATAACCGTCACGCCGAATTGCGTCGATCCCGGAGCTGTTAACGTTTCGCCCGCAAAAGCGGAACAGCTGCGCCGGAAGTATTTTCCGGGAAAAAAAACAGTGATCGGTTTCGTCGGTTCGATATTCCCGTACCATGGCGTTGATATTCTCATCCGCGCATTTGCAGAATTGCATCGGCAGCATAGCGAAACAGGATTGTTTATTGTCGGCGACGGGTATCTTATCCCGGAGCTGAAAGAGCTGGCGTCGGCGCTCGGCTGCGGCGATTCCGTCGTTTTCACGGGTTCTGTTCCGCATGCGGATATTTTCGATCACATTGCTGCGATGGACATTACCGTCATGGCGGATTCGAACTGGTATGGATCGCCTGTGAAAATTTTCGAATACGGTTGTGCCGGGAAACCGGTGATCGCACCCGATACGGTTCCGGTCCGCGACGTCATGGAGAACGGAACGGACGGGTTGCTCGTGAAGCCCGGAAAGAACGAGCTGCTTTCCGCCCTGCTGCAGATGATGAACGACCCGGAAAAGACTTCCGGCATGGCGAGGCATTTCCGGGAAAAGATCGTGAGCACCTGCACGTGGAAACGCGCGGCGGAAAAGGCCCTGTTATCTTTGTAAGGCCAATGCAATCGCACAAACTGGTTTTTGACGCATGAGGATCGCGCTGCTTACCGATGGAATTTTTCCCCACGTGATTGGTGGAATGCAGCGGCATTCGTTCTACCTCGCCAAATACCTTGCGGCTGCAGGTGTGCAGGTCGACCTTTACCATACAATACCGGGCGGAAAAAAGGAAGGTGCGTTTGACCTGTTTACCGGGGAAGAAAAAAAGAACCTGCGTTCATTCGTTATTCCTTTCCCGGATTTCGGGCGCATGCCGGGCCATTACATCCGCGAGTCGTATGAATATTCCTGCCGCGTGTGGAAAAAGCTGAACAGCGAAACGCTGCCTGATTTCATTTACGTGAAAGGCTTTGCCGGATGGGAGCTGCTCAACCGGAAAAGCAAGGGAGAAAAGCTGCCGCCTGTCGGGCTGAATTTTCACGGGTATGAAATGTTCCAGCCGCAGCCCGGTTTTGTTTCCTGGCTGCAGAGCAGGTTCCTGCTGCGTTCTCCTGTGCTGTTTAACGTGAGGCACGCCGATTACCTTTTTTCGTATGGCGGAAAAATAACAGCCCTCATCCGCAGTCTTGGTGCGGGCGCAGAAAAGATCATCGAAATCCCGACCGGCATTTCACGCGAATGGCTTTTTACGGGCACGCCGGAAGTGCATGCTCCGCGCCGTTTTGTTTTCGTCGGAAGGAATGAACGCCGGAAAGGATTGTGCGAGCTGCATGAAGCCATCGCACAATTACCGGGGACGATGGAATTCGCCTTCAGCTTCGTGGGAGATATTCCGCCGAAGAAGTGGGTAAAGGATGCGCGGCTTACCTATCACGGGGAAATAAAAGATTCCGCTGCGCTGAAAAATATTCTCCGCGATGCCGATGTGCTTGTCTGCCCGAGCTTTTCGGAAGGAATGCCGAATGTCGTGATGGAGGCGCTGGCTTCGGGCCTTGCAGTCATTGCAACGGATACCGGCGCGACCTCTGAAATGGTGAATGAAAGCAACGGCTGGCTGATCAGTCCAGGTGACGTGGCGCAGCTGGCTGGTGCATTGGAAAAAGCGATCACGCTTTCGCCGGATGCGCTCGCAGCAAAAAAAGCAGGAGCGGTGAAGCACGTGGAGAATAATTTCCTCTGGGAAAAGGTGGCCGGGCTGACGATAGAAAAGATCAGCCGCGTTTGCTTACAGGGAAGCGGAGATGTACTTTAGTTAACGGCATTCATGGATAAGATCCCGCACATTCCCTTCAATAAACCGCTGATCGTGGGGCGCGAGCTGCGCAATATGCGCCATGCCGTCGCTTCGGGACATATTTCCTCGGGCGGAAAATTCACGGGTATGTGCATGTCTTTTTTCCGCGAAAACTACGGCGTGCCGCACAACATCCTGACGACTTCATGCACCGCGGCGCTCGAGCTGGCCGCCTGCCTGCTGAACATTCGTGAAGGAGATGAAGTGATCGCGCCTTCGTTCGCGTATGTTTCCACGGTCAATGCTTTTGTGCTGCGGGGAGCGCGGATTGTTTTCGCTGACAGCCAGCCCGGTTTTCCCAACATCGATGCAGATGCAATTGAACCGCTGATCACCGGGCGTACGAAGGCGATTGTCTGTGTTCATTATTCCGGTGTCGCGTGCGATATGGAAAAGCTGAAAGCGGTTTCGGAAAAATATAGGATCCCGCTGGTGGAAGATGCCGCGCACGCCATTGATGCGAGGTGGAAGAAAGAGCGGTTAGGAACGATCGGTGCATTCGGCGCGCTTTCGTTCCACGAAACCAAGAACATAACCGCCGGAGAGGGAGGAATGCTCTTTGTCAACGACAGCCGCTATGCGCAGCGCGCGATCATCCTCAGCCAGAAAGGAACCAACCGGAATGATTTCATGCTGGGGAATGTCGACCGCTACGAGTGGGTGGATGTCGGCTCTTCGCTTA
>DASTSF010000067.1:0-4317 GCA_035760825.1 Bacteroidia bacterium | reverse complement strand
AGGGGGTCGTCAGTTCGAGTCTGGCCACCCCGACATAAAAAAATAAAAGCGGGGCGTCGCTTCGCCCGATGTAAAAGGGGCGCAGGCCCGCTTCAGGCATCCGGGGACCACCCCGGCTTTCGGTTGAAAAGCGCAGGCCGGAAAGTCTGGAACGCCAGCGGTGATTACTCAACACTAAAATCATCCTGCAGCACTTTCAAACTTTCCAACTTTTCAGCTTCAATGATCCCGTAGCTCAGCTGGATAGAGCAACTGCCTTCTAAGCAGTAGGTCATTGGTTCGAATCCAATCGGGATCGCCACTTCAGATGACAAGCGAAACAGACGTGATCGCCCCGACTCCACCTCCGCCCTACTATGCCGTGATCTTCACTTCCGTGCGAACGGAAGGCGACGACGGCTATGCGGAAACGGCGCGACGCATGGAAGAGCTCGCGCGGCAGCAGCCGGGATTTCTCGGCTATGAAAGCGCAAGGGAAGGTCTCGGCATCACGGTTTCCTATTGGGAAAACGAAGAGGCGATCACCGGCTGGAAAAAAAATTCCGAGCATCTTCTTGCGCAACGTTACGGGCGTGAAAAATGGTATTCGCATTTTAAAGTCCGTGTGTGCAAAGTGGAACGTGATTACGGAATGTGATCATCCGCCCGCGACGAGCTTCCCGATCTTTCCTTTGGCCCCGCAGAAATAAACGGCGCTGCCCGAACGCGATTTCCGAACGCAATTATAGCCTGCCGGCGAAAGCGGTTTCCATTCCGGGCCTTCCATGATGTCTGTTCCGCTGGTGCCCGTGCAGATGAACTGGTTCTTCCCTGTTTTCTCGATGCAGGAGCGGTAACCGCCGGGGTTGTTGCTTTTCTGCAGCCAGTGCGCGCCGCCGTCGACCGTGTAAAAAAAATTTTTCTTCGTCAGCGTATCCTGAAGGTAATCGCCGCCGGTGATGAGCAGGAAATCTTTCCCGCCAATGGCGAATGAAAAAATTCCGGCGGACAAAACACCTTGCAGGATCGGCGTTTCGACATCGGACCAGTGATGCCCGTAATCGAGCGAATGCCAGAGACGCGAGCGATACCCTCCCGTGGCGATCCACACTTCCCCGCCAGGAACGGTACGCATCGTCGTGTTGCTGGCGGCGAATGAAGCTTCTCCTTTATCGAGCTGCGGGCGGTTTTTTTCCGGAACCTCGTTCCAGGTTTTTCCGCCGTCGACGGTTTCCGCGATGAACATTTTTCCATTCACAGGGTCGCCGAAAACGAGCCCGTGGTTATTGTCCCAGAAATCGACGCCGTCGAGGAACATCAGCGTGTCGTCGCTGCGGAAACGCGTTTCCCATGTTGCGCCGCCATCGGCGGTGGTGAGAATGACAGCCGGCGTTCCGGCGCTGGCGATCGCGGCTTTCTTTTTGTCCATGGCATACAGGCTGCGGAAATCGAGCTGCTCAAAACCTTTCACCGTGTGCCATTGCCATGTTTTTCCGCCGTCGAAAGAATTTCCCACGGTTCCTTTTGTTCCGCTCAGCCAGACGACATTGTCATTGACGACGGAAAGTCCGCGGAAGCTGCTGTGAACCGTCGTGTCCGAAATGTCGGTGATGGATTGCGCGGAAAGTACCGCGGATAAAAAAGCGAAAAACAGGACGGAGGAAAATCTGCTCATACCCGTAAATATAGCCATGGACGGACAGAGATGATTTGACGTGCGAAAGTAAATTTCATAGCCCGGGGCGCAGCGGAAAGCCCGGAGCCTGCGGGCGGGCGAGGACTTGCAGCGAAGCACCGGGAAGCCGGAACCGAGATGCGCTGAAGATGCGCTTCAAAATGAAAAGCCAAAACCGGATTAACCGGTACTTTTGCATTGAACTTATACTTTCAACTTTTTTCAACTTTCAAACTGTTTAGCTATGGAAATGGAATATCGCAGGCTGGGAAAAAGCGGGCTCAGGGTAAGCGCGCTTTCCTTCGGATCGTGGGTGACATTCGGCGCGCAGGTGGGCGACGACACGGCGGAGAAATGCATGAAGCTGGCGTATGAAAGCGGCGTGAATTTCTTCGATAATGCGGAAGCGTACGCGAGCGGAAAATCGGAAACGGTGATGGGGAACATCCTGAAAAAAATGAACTGGGACCGCACTTCGTTCGTGGTTTCCTCGAAGGTTTTCTGGGGCGGAAAAAAACCGAACCAGACGGGGCTCAGCCGCAAGCACGTGACGGAAGCCTGCCATGCAGCGCTGCGCCGGCTGCAGGTGGAATACCTCGATCTTTTTTTCTGCCACCGTCCCGATCCCGAAACACCGGTGGAGGAAACCGTGCGCGTGATGAACGACCTGATCGCGCAGGGAAAAATTTTCTACTGGGGCACATCGGAATGGAGCGCGGAGCAAATCACCGAAGCTTTCAACATCGCGGAGAAGAACCACCTGGCCGGTCCGGCGATGGAACAGCCGCAGTACAATTTATTTCACCGCGAGCGATTTGAAAAAGAGTACCGACCCGTGTTCGAAAAATACGGCATAGGCGCCACGATCTGGTCGCCCCTGGCTTCCGGGCTGCTAACCGGGAAATACAATGACGGAGATCCGGGCGGCACGCGCATTGCGCGCAGCGACCTGAAGTGGCTGAAAGAACGGGTAACGGGCAGCGAAGCAGGCGACAAGCTTGAAAAGATGAAGAAATTCACTGCGCTGGCGAACGGGCTCGGCACCACTTCCGCGCGGCTGGCCATTGCGTGGACGCTGAAAAACCCGAATGTGAGCACGGCCATACTCGGCGCATCGAAAGTGGAGCAGCTGGAAGAGAACCTGAAATCGCTGGAGGCGCTGCCGCTGCTGACGCCGGAAGTAATGGGAACGATTGAGAAAATATTCGGGTGAACGTTCAACGTTCAAGGTCCTGCGTTGAGGTGAAGAAATGAAACGCGCACGAACCGGCGTCCCGTTTTTTTCAGCGAGTAACCTCCAGTATCTTGCGGAGGTTCGTGTCGATGCGGCAATTGCGGAAGAGCATCGATTCTTCAAACTTTTTCAGCTCGTCGTTCGCGGTCTGAGCGGAAGGCGTATTCTTCTTCGAAGGTTTGCAGCACCACGTGATAAACGGCTTCCACGTCTCATCCATTTCCACGGCGCATAATGTCGCGTAGCCGTTGGGGATCTTCTTCCACGTCCAGAAGCACCAGCCGCTGAAGCCGTTCTGCTTTTCTTCGAGCGCGTTGCGCGTCTGCGTGATGACGTCGTAATTATTTTCTCCCCATTCCCCGCACCAGATGGGAACATTGAGCCTGTTTTCCAGCGAAACGAAATCGTCCATTTTATCAGCGGGTTTTCCGCCGAACCACGTGTAGATGTGAAAGCTGAAGCACATGTTCTCATCCGGCAGCGAAGTGAACATCGTGAATTTTTTCGCGAAGCTGCTTCCTTCCACGAAAAGGCAATGGTTTTTATCGACCGAACGGATGGCGGAAATGATGCGTTCGTATAGCGCGGTCAGGTCGGCGTCGGATGCAGGAATGGGTTCATTCAGCAGATCGTAGCCGGCCACCGTTTCGTTGTCTTTGTAACGCGCTGCGATCCTTTTCCAGAGATCGACCGTGCGTTGCTTGTCTTTTTCCGATTTCCACAGGTCCGGCTTTTCAGGATCGGCGGTGAAATACGGGGAATTTCCGCCAGGCGCGCCGTGCATGTCGAGCACTGCGTACACATGGTATTTCGCACACCATGACAACAGCGAATCGAGCACCTGCCAGCCGATGGCGTTGCACTGCGCCGTATCGAAAATGCGGTTGTTGAACGGAACGCGGACGACGTTCAGTCCCATTTCGCTGATCGCGCGTATGTCCGCTTCACCGATGAAATTCCGGTAAACGTAATCGCGGAAATCAGCAGCGTTCTTTTCGCCGGCAGCAGCCGAAATATTTTTTTGGATGGCGGACTGCGCAGTGAACTTTCCGCCCCAGATCCAGCCTTCCCACAACAACCAGCCCCCGAGGTTGACACCGCGGAGCAGGACCGGGTCATTGCTTTTATCGCGCAGCAATTTTCCATCGCGGTGAATAAATGCTGCATCCGAACAAATGCTCAGCAGCAGGAAGAACAGGAGAATGCCGTTTTTTTTCATAGTTCAGCTTTGAAGCGTATGCTTCGCATCCGGAAGCATGTTGTCCTTGCTCCAGGCGATCGTTTTCACGAAAGCGGCTTTCCGTTGCGGGCAATCTTTTACGTTACATACCGGGCAGGAAGAAGGAATGCAGGGATCCGCATGAATGAAGAATTCGATCTCTTCGATCGTCTGCTTTGAAATAAGGTCTTCCATCGCGCGGACTTCCGC
>DASTSF010000066.1:0-12992 GCA_035760825.1 Bacteroidia bacterium | reverse complement strand
TCCGTTGAGCGCAGTGTTGTTCGGAATGAATGCCCCGTTGCCGGAGGTTGTCCACATGCCGGTGGAAGAGGCTCCGCTCACGTTTCCGCCCAGCGGAACGGAAAGGTTGTCCGAACAAATGGTAACATCTCCGCCCGCACTCACGACGGAAGTCGGTGCGATGAAATACATGACGGTATCGATACCGGGGAAGCAGCCGCCATGATCAGTGGTTTCGAGAATGAAAGTGAGTTGTCCCGCAGCAATGTCTGATGGTGTCAGCGTGTAAACGGCATTCAGCGTGGAATCATTCGGGGAGAATGTTCCGCCGCCGGAGGTTGTCCACATTCCCTGCGTTGCGCCGCCTGCCACGAAACCGTTGAGCTGGATTGTTGCATCGGAAGAGCAGACCGACTGGTCCATTCCTGCATACGCGAATGCACTTGGTCCGAAGGTGATGTGCATCGTATCGTGCGCGACGGGACATGTTCCGTTATTGGTGGAAGAAAGCACGATCGTTACCGAACCGGCTGCGGTATCTGCCGTGCTGAAATTGTAAACCGCGTTCAGCGCGCTGTCATTCGGTGTGAATGTTCCCGAGCCGAGTGTTGACCACACACCTGTTGTCGAGCCGTTCGACACGATGCCGTTCAGCTGCGTGTACGATGCGCTGATGCACACGGATTGATCCACGCCCGCATTGGCAACGATTCCCGGGGAGAATGTAAGCCGCACCGTATCAGAAACAGCATTGCAGTTCCCGTTGCCGGTGGAGGTGAGCGTAAGGATCACATAACCCGCTGCCTGTTCGGCTGCATCCGGCGAATAGGTTGCATTGAGCGTCGTGTTGTTCGGCGCGAATGTTCCACCGCCACTGCTCCAGACGCCTCCCGTTGCATTGGAAACGGAACCGTTGAGGATCACGCTCGGGTTGGCGCCGCAGGTCGACTGCGGGCTTCCCGCATCAACGACCGGAGCGGGCGAGAAGATCACATTGAGGAAGTCAACGGCATTGTTGCAGCTGTTGGTTGCGGTGAGCACAAGGCTTAGCGAGCCGGAAGAAATATCCGCGCTGCTCGGAACGTACGTCGCGTTCAACGTCGTGTCATTCGGAATGAATGATCCTGTTCCGGTCGTGCTCCATTGCCCCTGCGTTGCGCCTCCGCCCAATGCTCCGTTCAGCGAAATATTCGGATTGTTCGAGCAGACGATCTGGTCAGGTCCGGCATTCGCGGTTCCCGTCGGATAAATGTGCAGGATCATCGTGTCGGAAACCGGCGAGCAGCTTCCGTTGTTCGTTGAAGTGAGAACGAGGTAAACGTTTTGTGCGGCAATGTCGGCTGCGCTCGGACTGTAGGTTGCATTAAGCGCAGAGCTGGAAGGCGTGAATGTTCCGCTTCCGGAAGTCGTCCATACACCCGTGGAAGAACCGCCGCTGATGGTGCCGTTAAGCGAAGCGTCCGGTGTTGCAGCACAAACGATCATATCGCTGCCGGCGTTGACCACAGGGGCCGGGGTGATCGTAAGGAGAAGGCTGTCGACAGCAGGATTGCAGCTGTTCGCGGTGAGATAAATGGTTGCGCCCCCGTTGGCGATGTCGAATGAACTGGGAATGTAATTCGCATTGAGGGAAGAAGCATTCGGCGTGAACACACCCGTGCCGGAAGAAGACCAGGTTCCGCCCGTTGCTCCTCCGCCGATCGTTCCGCTGAGCGAGATCGTTCCGTTGTTCGCGCAAACCACAATATCGCTTCCTGCATTGGAGCTTCCCGCCGGAAGTATGGTGATCACCATCTGGTCGGAAACAGCGTTGCACGAACCGTTGTTGGTGGAAGTCAGTGTAAGCGTCACGCTTCCGGCCAGCGAATCGGCGGCGCTGCAATGATAAGCGGCATTCAGTGTTGTATTGTTGGGCGTGAATGTTCCGCTTCCGGATGTTGTCCACGTTCCTGTATTTGTCGGACCCGAAATGCTTCCGCTGAGGTTTGCGTTCATGTTGCTGACGCAAACGGTCTGGTCGACTCCTGCGTTGACAACAGGAGACGGCGTAATGGTAATATGCACGCTGTCGCTTACCGGCAGGCAGGTTCCGTTGCCTGTTGTCGTCAGGAACAATGTCACGCCTCCACCGGAAATTTCACTTGCGGAAGGTGTATACGTTGCGCCGAGCGCGGTATTCGAAGGCGAGAACGATCCTGCTCCGCCTGACCATAATCCACCGCTGGCGACGGTTATTGTTCCGTTCAGCGTGACCGCAGAATTATTTGCGCACGAGGTGACCGGCGCCCCGGCGTCGGCTGTGGGTGCCGGTGTGAAATTGATGCGCATCGTATCGCGTGCGGGGTTGCAGGAACCATTACCGGTGGTGGTGAGAATAATGTTCACAAAACCCGAAGCGATCTCGCCTGCTGTCGGTGTGTATGTCGCATTAAGCGAAGTGGCCGAAGGAGAGAATAATCCGAGTCCTCCCGACCATTGTCCGCCCGCGCAGAAATTCACGAAACCGCCCAGGCTCACTGTTGCGTTGTTTCCGCATACTGTCTGATCGCTTCCCGCATTTGCAACAGGTGATGGCGCATAGGAGATCACAACCTGGTCGCTGACGGCGCTGCAGGTCCCATTGCCGGTAGAAGTCAGTGTCAATGTCACGCTTCCCGCAGAGATTTCTGCGGCGCTCGGCGTATAGGTTGCATTAAGTGTTGTGCTGTTGGGGAAGAACGTTCCGCTTCCTCCCGACCATTGTCCGCCGCCGGCATTGAACACCTGGCCGTTGAGCGATACAGTTGAGTTGTTTGCGCACGAGTTGATGTCCGCCCCGGCATTTACCACCGGTGCAGGAGAAATAGTAATGAGCACCTGGTCGCTGACCGAATTACAGGTTCCGTTCCCGGTTGTTGTCAGCGTCAGCGTAACCGAACCGGCAGCAATTTCGCCGGCCGTTGGTGTGTATGTGGCGTTAGGAGTTGTGTTGCCGGGAGAGAATGTTCCCGCTCCGCCCGACCACGCAACTCCGCTTGCGATCGTGAATGATCCGTTGAGCGTTACAACCGGATTGTTGGCGCAGACAACCTGGTCAGGTCCCGCATTCACCGTTGGCGCCGGTGTGAAGAAGATCGTCATCTGGTCGGTGACGGAAGAGCAGGATCCGTTGCCGGTTGTCGTAAGCGTAAGTGTTACACTTCCTGATGCGATCTCAGCAGCTGTGGGTGTATAGCTGGCGTTGAGCGTGTTGTTGTTGGGTGTGAAAATGCCGAGACCGCCCGACCATTGTCCTCCGCTTGCGACAGTTACTGAACCGGCAAGAATGGTGGTTGCGTTGTTTCCGCATTTGGTCTGATCGGGTCCTGCATTCACGGTCGGTGCCGGCGTGAAGAAGATCGTCATCTGGTCGGTGACGGAATTGCAGGATCCGTTCCCGGTCGATGTAAGCGTGAGCGTTACACTTCCCCCGGAAATTTCCGCGGCCGTCGGCGTGTATGTTGCATTGAGCGTGGTGTTGTTCGGGCTGAACGTTCCCGCTCCACCCGACCATTGCCCGCCGCTTGCGACAGTTACTGAACCGGCAAGAACGGTGGCCGGGTTGTTGGCGCATTTGGTCTGGTCGGAACCTGCGTTAACCGTTGGAGAAGGAGTGATCGTGATGATCATCTGGTCGCTGACGGAGCTGCACGTTCCGTTCCCTGTCGTTGTCAATGTCAATGTCACGGTCCCCGCTGCGCGTTCGGCTGCGGTAGGTGTGTACGTCGCATTCATCGTTGTGTTGTTCGGCGTGAATGTTCCCGCACCTCCGGTCCACACAGCACCGCTTGCCACAGTGAAAGATCCGTTGAGCGTAACAGTGGAGTTGTTTGCACAAACGGTTTGATCTACGCCCGCATTTACGGTCGGTGCCGGCGTGAAGAAGATCGTCATCTGGTCGGTGACGGAAGAGCAGGATCCGTTGCCGGTTGTGGTAAGTGTCAGCGTCACGCTGCCTGCAGAAATTTCTGCGGCTGTAGGTGTATAAGTTGCATTCAGCGCGTTGTTGCTCGGTGCAAATGTTCCGAGTCCGCCCGACCATTGTCCGCCGCTTGCGATGGTCACGCTTCCGGCAAGTGTCGTCGTGGCATTGTTGGCGCACTTGGTCTGGTCAGGTCCGGCATTGGCGGTCGGTGCGGCGGTGAAGAAGATCGTCATCTGGTCCGTCACTGCGTTGCACGTTCCGTTGCCGGTCGATGTAAGCGTAAGTGTGACGCTGCCCGAAGAGATTTCCGTGCCCGTCGGCGTATAAACGGCGTTCAGTGTTGTCGGCGTTGGTGTGAATGATCCTGCGCCACCTGACCACACACCACCCGTTGCGCCGGAAACAGAACCGGCAAGCGTAGTGTTGGGGTTGTTCGCGCATTTTGTCTGGTCGGATCCTGCGCCGACTACAGGCGCGTTCGTGAACGTAACGACCATGTTATCGCTGGTGGGATTGCAGATGCCGTTACCTGTCGTTGTGAGTGTAAGCACAAGCGTTCCTGCGGCAAGTTCTGCCGCAGTAGGAATATAAACGGCATTAAGCGTGCTGTTGTTCGGAACGAATGTTCCCGCGCCACCGGTCCACACGCCACCTGTTGCCACCGTCACACTTCCGTTCAGCGAAACGTTGGAATTGTTCCTGCACACGGATTGATCGGGCCCGGCATTCACGGTTGGAGCCGGTGTGATGGTAAGCACCATCTGGTCGGAGACTGGGTTGCAGGCGCCGGTTGATGTCAGCGTGAGTGTAACGCTTCCCAGGGAAGCATCTCCTGCGCTTGGCGTATAAACGGCATTGAGCGCGGTGTTGCTGGGCGCAAATGTTCCGGTTCCGGAAGTTGTCCAGATGCCGGTTGTTGTTCCGCCGCCAATAACACCGGCCATTGTAGCCGAAGTGTTGGCGCAGATAGTCTGATCGATCCCGGCATTGACTGTGATCGGTGCGACGAATTCGGAAAAGTAACCGTATTTACATCCGGTCGCAGCTCCGCCATTGATGACGCCCAAAGCGAAAACATCCACGGAGTTTGAAATATGGAATGTCGAATCGACCGGTACCTGCGTGGTGTTGTATTGTATCCGTGCAGCTTTCCATGTTCCGCCGGTTCCGGGAACAGTCACAAAAGAAGCCGGGTTGATGGTTGCCGTTCCGGGACCTGTGATCGTGAATGAATTTACGGCAGCGGTACGGCACAGCAACGTGATGTAAAATGTTTGTGCATCATCACGGACAAAATTCAGCGCCTGTGATCCCGCACAGTTCAGCGGAGGCAATTCTGCCATTCCCATTTCACAGCCGAAACCGGTGATGTGCATGGCATATGTCGGCTGCGTGCAATGAATGTAAATAGCGTTATTGGTGCTGGCGGATAATGAATCGATGTCGATGCGGAAATATTCCCCGGCGAAAAGCGTCGCAACCGGCGTGGCGTTTCCGTCGAGAAACACCTGCGTGTTGTTCTGCGTCGCCATGAGCACTACCGATTCATCTCCCGTATTGTTCAGCGAACCTTTGACGGCGATGTAATCTTCTCCCACAACATTTGTAGGAACGATCTGGTCGCCGAGAATATCATAACAGCCGCCGGAAGGATTATGGTCCGAATCATCTTTCAGTGAAACGGTGACCGGCTGGCTGGAAATAACAACGGCGCCGGAGGGATGCGTCGATGGCTGGTCCCAGTTGGCTCCTGTCCAGCCGCAGGAATACGTCTGGCCCCGGTTGAGCGTGATGGAGAACTGCTGCAGCGCTGCGTGTCCGTCCACCTGTGTGGGAGAATAGATCTGCACGACCGTTCCGTTCTGCGTGGCGCAGATATCGAAAGAAGCAAAAGCCTGGTTGGGAGAAGAAAATGATGCTTCGTTGTGGAACGGAGCATGCTTGTGCAGCGGAATATAAAACTGCGTACCGAGCGCGTTGGGTCCCTTCAGCGCCCAGATGTCGGTGTTGTTCGTATTGGCACACTCATAATAGCACGTGATCGGCGTTGTGGATGTGACGTGAAGACCTGTATTGCAGATCGTATTCGTGGGGCGCGTTTCGAGCGAGGTCTTGAATGCCGTCAGGTTCACCCGCAGGGATTTATTCGCCTGCACAGTTACAACGATCGGGGTAAAAGATCCGTTCGCAGGCTGATCAATGGTGACGGTCGAGGCTGACCCGGTAGAAGAAAGTTCAAGATAAAGAGGCTCGCCGCCGGGAGGATTATGAAGATCGGTAATATCGGGCGGTGCGAGCCAGAATTCATTTCCGCTTTGCGCAAACAGGCAGCCTGGGGCTGTAATAAGCGCGGTTATGAAAAAAACAAGAAACAGCGGAAGCCGCGGGTGAGTAGCTTTTTTAATCATCAAACCTCCTGGTAATGGTGTACAGTGTCGTAGTTATACGGCAGGAGATAAAAAATGGTTGTTAGAATTTGGAAAAACAGGTCTAAATCATCGCCGTAAGGCTATTCTGCAAAGACTAAACCGGTTGTGATCAATGCGCATCGAAAAACTCTCTGCCGAGATTTCTTTCAGAGATCCTCTTCGCGATCAGCGCAAGCGCCTCGCTTTTGACCGGACCCAGTCCATCGTTTTCCGGAAAAGCAAGCAATGCATCGAGCAGCTGCAACCCCGGAACGCGACCAATCTCAGCCATACGCACGCTGAACAGGTGAACTCCCTTTTGTATTCCGACCGGATGAAAGATGAGCAGGAAATACAGGTCGTCGAGAATGAAATCGTCCACGCGGTTTTTGCGCATGTCGAAAGTTGCCCGGCCGGCTATTTCCAGGATGCGGAAAACCTCGATGTCGTCAGTCAGTACAGTGAACATTTCTTTTTTTATGATGCTTCATACGCATTCAAAAGACCGCCTGCAGCCCGGGCGCAATGCCTGTTTCCGGAAAAACAATCTGACATTACTCACCTGCTCCGTTGAGCGCGATCATTAGTCCTGCCCGCCTTCCGGTCTACTTTTGATAACATGAAAAGAAGTATAGCTACCGGGATGCAGGAATATTCAAAGTTAAATCCTGTAGAGCTGAAAGAGGTTATTGTTTCAAAATTTCATGAAACGATCCGGGATACGATCGGTATGGCTGAAACGCAGCTGGCTGCTGCCGGCAAAATAGAAAAAACGGAGGAGGTGGAGGTCGTGATGAATTTCCTTGAAAAGCTGAAACACAGTTTTGAACAACATGCGATGCGTGAAGAGCGCCTGCTGTTTCCGCTGCTTTCTCTTGAGTCGCGCGAAGAAGCGATCCGGGAGATCGAAGAGATCGGAACATTTATCAGCGAGCTGAAGAAAGAGCATGAGAATATGGAACGCGAGCTCGACCTGATAAAAATGGCAACGAATAATTACCAGTGTGACCCGATGGCATCTCCGTCGCACAAGCTGGCCTACGCACACCTGAACGATGTGGGCCAGGATTTCCGCCGGATGTTTTTTATCGAAGAAGAATTTCTTTTTCCCCGCATATTAAGATTCAACCTAAAAAAACAAAAATGAAACCGCTCGTCATTGCAATCGATTATTCACCGGCAGGCAGAAACGCTGCCGAATACGGGGTGCAGCTTGCAAAGCAGCTGCAGATGCCCGTTTTTCTTTTTCATTCCTACGCGCTTCCCGTGTTATCGGGAGAATCGGTCGCTGTGCCTGTTTCTCCGGAAGAGATCGAACAGAGCCAGGCAGAGGCGATCCGCGACGAAGCCGGTCGCCTCGAAAAAAAATACGGCGTAAAGATCGCTACCGGACAGAGCATGGGTTTCGCAGCTGAAGAGATCGGGGAATTCGCGAAAGCGCATTCGGCCGGACTTATCGTTGCGGGCATGCAGCATCCGAACACGGCAGGAAAGATCCTCGGGAGTGTAACGACTGCGCTTATCGGCGAGGCCGAGTTCCCGGTCCTTGTCGTGCCTGAAAATGCAACGTTCGCGGCACCGAAGAACATTCTTTTTGCCACGGACCTGAAAACAAATTCAGAATGGAAGGAACTGGATTTCCTGAAAGAACTGAATGCGAAGCAAGGTGTGCAGATACACATCGTGAATGCAGTTTCCAAAGATCATGTACCCGACCAGGCGGAAAGCATCGAAGGGATTCACCTGGAAAACAAAGTGAAGGAAATTTCGCACGACTGGTATTTCCCGGAAAACGATCATCTGCCGGAAGCGATCGCGGAAACCGCTGTAAAAGTAAAAGCAGAGTGGATCGCGGTTGTTCATCATCGCCTGCCCGTAATGAAGCAAGTGTTTCACCGCAGTTCCGCGAAAAAGCTGGCATTTAACCTGACACTGCCTATGCTTGCCCTGCCTGAAAAACACGCGGGAATCCTGGGCTGATAAGAATCAGGCAGGTATTTGACGCCACTCATTTAAAAACATCCGCGCGCGCGGCATTTTTGCATCAACAAACTCAAAAAATCTTCATCATGGCAACTATGCTCAAACCCAAAGAAAACTTTTCCTCTCTCGGAGAACTTTTTGATGTCGACCGCTTTTTCGGAAATCCCTGGTTCAGGGAAGTTATTTCCAAAGCTTTTCCGGCTGTCAATATCCGTGAAACGGCGAAAGACTATTCGATCGAGTTCGCGGTGCCGGGATTCAAAAAAGAAGATTTCAAGATCAGGGTTGAAAAAGATGTCCTGATTGTTTCCGCAGACGAAAAAGAGGAAAAGAAGGAAGACAAAGAGACGTATACCCGAAGGGAATTTTCTTTCCATTCTTTTTCCCGTTCGTTCATTTTACCGGAAAGCGCGGAACGTGAAAATATCGAAGCGAAATATGAAAACGGGATCCTGAAAATCGTTGTCTCGAAAAAACAAAGCGCACCTGTTCCCGCAAAAAAAGAAATACAGGTAAGCTGAAAACAGGATCTTATTGAAACAGGTTCATTTCATGCCGGGGTGTACGTGCAGAAGGATCCCTCTGCCACGGAGCGGGTGGGCATATTGAACCGAAGAACGCTGCCTGGTACGCACCCCGCCCGGCGGATTTTTAGAAACAGAAAAATGAAGATGGCCATTCACGATGCGTTGACGACGGGGGAGATCCGGAAGGATTTTTCCGCCCGTTTCCCTTTTCTGCGGATTGAATTTTTCCGGAGCGGAACAGGGAAAAAGTATTCTCCTTCGGAACGCATTTCCGACGGTGAAACGGTTATCGGGACATTCCGGAAAAAACACGTCGACGGCGCGCTCGTAATCGATGCAGGAGAAACCGTTTCGGAGCTGGAAAAAAACTTCCGGGAGCAATTCGGACTGAACGTACAGGTCATGCGCAGGGCCGGCAATACCTGGCTGATGACAACCAGCACCGATACGATGCCGCTGGAAAACCTGGATGAGCTGGGCGCCGAACTCGCCGGTCCGCCGGAAACGGGGGAGCCGGTCGACATCCACGAGCAGAGTTGACAAAAACCATTCTCTCAAAACCCGCTGAACCATGAATATTTTCCTTGATTATAAAACCGACATCGCGCTGCTGCTCGCACGGCTTGTGCTGGGCGTTCTTTTTTTCATGCAGGCGTATGACAAAATTTTCGGACTTGGCCTGAAACGCACCGAAGAAGGCGCAGAAGAGGCGCTTGAACGAACGAAGCTGCCGCACGGGCTCATCCGTTTTTTTACCGCGCTCACGGCCTTCCTGGAGCTGGGAGGCGGGATCCTTCTGATCGCGGGGCTTTACATTTATCCGGCGCTGACCTTGTTAAGCGTGGATCTCCTGTTCGTCGTTTTCGCGATGAGCCTGAAAGAGCCGATGTGGGATATGCGTTTTGTGTGGCCGCGTCTCGTCCTTCTTCTTCTTTTGCTGATGGCGCCCCAGCAATGGGACCGCATCTCTTTCGATCACCTGCTGCAGATCTATGAAAATCACCCCGGCATCATTAACGGTTGACAAACGCGTAACGTGCTATCATTGCGGAGAGGTTTGCCCGCCGGTGCCGGTCAACGAGGACGGACATGATTTCTGCTGTGAAGGTTGTCACCTCGTTTACGATCTGCTGAAGCAGAATGATCTCTGCAGCTATTATGATATTTCAAAAGCGCCCGGTCGCGCCGCTGAAGATGCGGAAAAGAATGCCGTTTACGCTTCACTCGATGAACCGGAAGTAAGAAGCCGCATGCTTCGTTTCGAAGATGAAAAGACGGCCCGCGTGGTTTTTCATGTTCCATCCATGCATTGCAGCTCGTGCATCTGGCTGCTCGAACATCTTTACCGGATGGAGACGGGCATCCTGTCTTCCACGGTCAATTTTCCTGCCCGCGAAGTTTCGGTGGATTTCGATCCGCGGAAGATAAAGCTCAGCCGTGTTGCCGCTTTATTTGCAGCGACAGGCTACGCTCCTTCGATCAGCCTCGGCGACCTGGAAATAAGCGCGAAGAAAAAAAGATTCAATCCGCGTGTGCTGAAGATCGGCGTTGCGGGATTCTGCTTCGGGAATATCATGCTGCTGAGCTTTCCGGAATATCTTTCCCTCGGCGATCTGCATGAAGTTCCTGCGCTGAGAACTTTTTTCGCGTGGCTCAGTCTTGCGCTGTCGATCCCGGTAATTGCATACAGCGCTTCCGAATTTTTTATTTTCGCATGGAAAGCGATCCGTTTCCGCAGCCTGAACATCGATGCGCCCGTTGCGCTCGCGATCAGCGTCACGTTCCTGCGCAGCGTGTATGAGATCACGACGGGCAGCGGCCCGGGATATCTCGATTCGATGAGCGGGATCGTTTTTTTCATGCTCATCGGGAGGTATTTCCAGGACCGCACGCATGAAAATCTTTCCTTCGAACGCGATTACCGCTCGTATTTTCCGATCGCTGTTACTGCGTTGAAGAACGGAAAAGAGATCAGCCTGCCGGTGACCCGGCTCAAAGCGGGCGACCGGATCATCATACGCAACGGGGAGCTGGTGCCGGCCGATTGCATTCTTCTTGACGGGAATGCCGAGATCGACTACAGCTTTGTCACCGGCGAATCAGAACCTGTGACGAAGGAAAATGGAGAAAAAATATTTGCCGGCGCACGGCAGACGTCGGAAGCGATCACGCTGGAAGTGCTGAAAGAAACATCGCAGAGTTACCTGACGCAATTGTGGAACAACGATTCCGCGGGACGCAGGAACGTGGAAGAGCATAAAAGCTATATCGACAGGGTCAACCGCTGGTTTACGCTGGGCGTGCTGCTCCTCGCGTCTTCAGCTTCGGTCGTATGGCTTTTCATCCAGCCCTCGAATGCGCTGAATGTTTTTGTTTCGGTGCTTATTGTTGCGTGCCCCTGCACATTGCTGCTCGCCTCCACATTTACGAATGCAAGCGTATTGCATTGGTTCGGGAAATACGGATTATACCTGAAGAATTCCGCCGTCATTGAAAAGCTGGCCACTGCCAGCGCGATCGTGTTCGATAAAACAGGCACGATCACGGAGGGGAATGAAGGAAGCACGGCTTACGAAGGAAAACCGCTTTCCGCGGAAGAAACTGCTGCACTTGCGCTGCTCGCTTCACAGTCGGGCCACCCGCTGAGCAGGCGAATTGCCGCTGTGCTGAAAAAGGGCAATGGCCGGATCACCGGTTATTCCGATCATAAGGGAAAAGGCATCAGCGGAAATATCGGCGGACGTTTTTACATGATCGGCTCTGCGGATTTTATCGGGGAAAAGAAAGAAGCAAAAACAGCTGAAGCCTGGATCGCGATCGACGGAAAAGTAAAAGGGAAATTTGTTTTCAGGAACAGGTACCGCGCTGGTCTCGCGGAAATAATAAGCGCGCTTACGGAAAAATTCAGCACAGAGCTTCTTTCCGGCGACAACGAAGCGGAACGGGAAAACCTGCAGCCGGTTTTCGGGAACGAAATGCGATTCAACCAGTCGCCGGCGGAAAAGCTCGAACGCATCCGCGTTTTACAGGACGAAGGAAAAAAAGTGATCATGGTCGGCGACGGACTGAACGATGCGGGGGCGCTGCTCCGTGCCGACGCCGGCATCGCTGTTTCGGACAGCATGAACAATTATTTTCCTGCGTGCGATGCGATCCTCGACGGGAAATCATTCGCACGGCTTCCCCTCCTTCTCCGCTATTCACGCATTGCGCGCAGGATCATTATCGTGACCTTTTTGTTTTCTGTCATCTACAATATCGCCGGAATTTATTTTTCCGTGCGCGGCGAGCTTTCCCCGGTTATTGCGGCGGTGCTCATGCCGGCGAGCTCACTCAGCGTCATTCTCATCACCACGCTTTCTTCCCGCATTTCCGCCAAACGCCTGTTCGGCGCTGCTGACGGAAATCATACGGCCGTCTGAATACAGTCATAAGTCACACTTCATCGCGCGGATAATTTTGAACCGATTTAAATCCGCTGAAATGAGTGCCATTTTCATAATGATCGGAGCAAGTCTCCTCGTCGCTTCGGGATTTCTTTTCGCATTTATCCGTGCCGTGAAAAGCGGCCAGTACGAAGATGATTACACTCCCGGTGTACGCATGCTCTTCGACGATGAAGTAAAAACAAAACCTTCCAATAACGAAAAACCCTCCACCGGTTTATGACAACCTCTGCTACCGCCGGACTTCCGGTTGAAAAATTCGCGTACGACAACAAGATCGTAAAATGGTTCGCGTATGCCACGATCCTCTGGGGAATTGTGGGAATGACGGTGGGCCTGTGGGTCGCACTCGACCTTGTATTCCCGCAGCTTAATCTCGGGCTGAGCTTCACCACGTTCGGGCGGACACGACCGCTGCATACGAATGCGGTGATCTTCGCTTTTGTGGGCAACGGGATCTTTATGGGCGTTTATTATTCCCTGCAGCGCCTGTGCAAAGCGAGAATGTACAGCGACCTCCTCAGCAAGCTGCACTTCTGGGGATGGCAGCTCATCATCGTTTCCGCTGCGCTTACGCTTCCGCTCGGTTTTACAACCGGGAAAGAATATGCAGAGCTCGAGTGGCCGATCGACATCATGATCGCGCTGGTGTGGGTGATCTTCGGAATAAACATGTTCGGGACGATCATCAAGCGCCGCGAACGTC
>DASTSF010000065.1:0-5129 GCA_035760825.1 Bacteroidia bacterium | reverse complement strand
TCGGAATAGTCGACGGGAAGATTGTAATCGATGATGCGCTTGAGGAAAATGAGCTTCTGCCGCGGATCTTCATACCGCAACGCTTCACCGTTGCAGACGGCGCGTTTCGTATAGCTGAGCTCCGCCGTGTCGATGCCGTTCGTCGCGTAATCCTGGATAATGCGCATGAATTCATACACCGAGCTGTCGGAAGCGTCCGCACGCACACCCGCGGAAGCCGTGAATGTTCCCGTATAGGACGATCCGCTGAAACCCGACCGCGCGCCGTACGTCCACGCTTTATCTTCGCGCAGCGTAAGGTTGAGATGACTGTTGAAATTCCCGCCGAGCTCGTAATTCATCATCGAGGCGCGGAAAAATTCCCCGCTGTAATCATACGGCATGGCCAGCCGGCCCACGCGGATCTCCGACTGCGCCGCATCGGATTTATTGAAAAGGAAAATCTTCGTCGGACCCGGTTGTCCTTTCGGCAAAAGGTTCGCATCCGTTTTCAGCTGAACGTTTTTATTCTGCCACGCCTGCAGGAAACCGAATTTCCCCATCAGCTGCTTTTGCGCGAGGTCGCTCACGGCGATCAGCCGTGCGATGTTCGGTGAGAACATGCTGTTGTAATAGGCGATCACGTCATCCAGCGTAAGCGCGGAAACCGTTGCTTCGGTTCCCATCACCGGAATGCCCATGATATTGTCCGCTCCGTAAATCATCCGGTCGAATACAAAATCCGCCATGGCCGTCGGACGCGTAGCCATGTTCCGTATGTCTTCGAGCTGCTGCTTTTTCACGAGATCGAATTCTTCTTTGCGGAACGCGGGGCTGAATAATTTTTCATTGACGAGTGCAAGCGTCGCGTCGATGTTGCGCGTGAACGAAGTGACGCCCACCTGCATCTCGTCGTTATTGAGTGAAATGCTGATGTCGCTGCCGAGCAGCTCCGTCTGCTTCTCCATGTCCGCTGCTGAATAATTTTTCGTCGACTGGTCCAGCATTTTTGAAAGCATGTAAGCCACACCGGCTTTCGCGGGATCTTCCTGGCGGTGTCCCATGGAAATGGTCAGCAACAGGTACGTTCGCGGCACCTCGAGCGATTGTGTTCCGATCGCGCGTAACCCGTTGGGAAAACTGTCGCGCCACAGCTGCGGAACTTTCACGGCCGGTGTAGGTCCGGGAACCGGGTGAATGTTGCGGTCGAAATTATCCACGGGCCTTCTCGGCGAAAGATTTTTGTATTCCGCGCTTTCTTCCGCCCCGGCTTTGTGCGGCGGGATAACATAATTATCGGGACGCGCTTTCATTTCCGGGTGTCCTTTCGGATAAACCGTGAGCTCCACCTGGTGACGGCCTTTGACGTACTTTTCGAAAACACGCATCACGTCTTCCTTCGTCACTTTCTGGTAACGGTCCAGGTCGGCGGCGATCATGTTCGGGTTTCCACGGAACGTCTGGTACGACGCAAGCATCCCTCCTTTTCCGCGGCAGCTCGACATCTGGTCGAGGAAATACGATTCCACCGTCAGCTTGTAACGCGTAAGGTCGTCGTCCGTCACGCCGCGGGACTCAAAACGGTTCAGCGCAACGCCGATCAGGCTGTCCGCTTCCCGTGGCGTATGACCCGGGTAACATCGCACATTCATGGCAATGAAACCCGACAGCTCCTCCGTGGCGCTGTACATGTTCGCCACGCTCGCCACCTGCGATTTGATGAACACATCGTAGAAGACCGAGCTTTTACCGTCGGACAGGATGCTGCAGAGCGCATCGAGCGGAGCTTCATCGGCATCCCACGTAGCCACGCCGGGGAATGCGAGCGTCAGCTGCGGGAACCGGACGTTGTCTTCATAGGAAATGCAGCGGTCGGATGAAAGCGAGACCGGCATGTGCGGCATGTTCTTCACTTCAGGTCCGCGGGGAATGGTGCCGAAATATTTTTCCACCATGGCCACAACGTCGGCCGTGTTCACATCACCGGCAATGGTCAGCGTTGCGTTGTTGGGTCCGTACCAGCGAAGGAAAAAATTCCGCAGGTCCCCGACGTTCACACGGTTGAGATCTTCAATGTAACCGATCGTCGACCACGAGTACGGATGACCTTCGGGATACATCGCTTCGCCGATCTTTTCCCAGACAAGACCATAAGGTGCGTTATCGTATCGCTGGCCTCTTTCGTTTTTCACCGTGCTGCGCTGCACTTCGAATTTCTGCTGCGTCACGGAATCGAGAAGAAATCCCATGCGGTCGGCTTCGAGCCAGAGCGCCATTTCGAGGTAATTGGAGGGAACCGTTTCGAAATAATTCGTGCGATCGGTATTCGTCGATCCGTTCAGCGTTCCGCCGGCCCCGTTGATGAGACGGAAATGTTCTTCATCCGCCACATGACCCGAACCCTGGAACATCATGTGCTCGAAAAAATGAGCGAACCCGGAGCGACCTTCCTGCTCCCGCGCCGAACCGACATGATACGTGACGTCGACATACACCAGCGGATCGGAATGGTCCTCGTGCACCACCAGCGTAAGCCCGTTGGGAAGCACATATTTCTGGTAGGGAATGACCAGCTTGTCGATCCCGTTCGTGCTGACTTTCTCAACGAGCTTCGCCTTGGCCTGGTTGCCGGAAGTGGGTTGTGCGGCAACAAACGAAAACGGGAGGAGGGCGACAAATGCGGCGAATATTTTTTTCATATTTTATGTTCTGTTCTTACAAAAATAATCGCAATTTTCAGGGAGAAAAGCCAATACGGAAAAAGCATGCGGAAATTAACGTGGATCTTCTTATTGTGCGTCCCCTTTTGTGTTCGTGCGCAGACTCCGGCGCCTCCTTCAACAACTCCCGCATCGCATTCTTCCGCGATGGATCGCCAGCTGATGTTCGATTACAACGAGTTCGCGGCGATCGGCGAGGCGGCCGGAACAACGTGGCTGCAGCTTCCCCCGCTGGAAACGCGTCCCCTCGATTTCACCAACCCGCTTCTTTTCATTGCCGGGGCCGAATGGAATTTCCGTTACCCGCTGCGTGAAGACGACCGGCGAAATTATTCTGTCTGCGCCACCGTTCCGCTCCAGCTCGCCATTGTATCCAGCGACGGCCCGTCGCTCTCGGTTCCGGTCAACAGCACCAGCATCTGGCTTTCCGTTCCCTGCGTCATCACGGCCAACATGGGACTCGGCTCCACGCCTGAATCCGGCGATAAATTCCTCGGCACATACATCGGTGCGGGCATGGCGCTGAACAAAGCGTTCATCCGTGAAAAAAGCTACGTCTTCACGGGTGTTCCCAATGCGCCCGTGAATTACCATTACCGTTTCCCGATCTTCCCCACGGTGAACGCAACGGCCGGGCTGCGCTTCCGCGGATTGCGCGGCTATGTGCGCAACATTGGTGTGGAAGGCTCGGCAGGCTTCGACGGCATCTGGACCATCGGAATCGTTTATGGCACTGTATCAGGGCTTTAAGTCGTGCGGCGGACAATTCCTTTTTTTTACCTGTATCTTTGTATCCACAATTAATAAGTTCAACCAAAAATTCAGACAATGTATCCTCCGCAATTAGTGATGCCCATGAAAGCCGAGCTGGTGGACGTGGGTTTCGAAGACCTCACCACTCCCGATGAGGTCGATGCAGCGATCAAATCGCCGGGAACCGTTCTCGTCGTGGTCAATTCCGTGTGCGGCTGTGCAGCAGGAGCTGCGCGCCCGGGCGTGAAACTGTCGATCCAGGGGGAAGGAAAAAAACCGAACAGGCTCGCTACTGTTTTCGCCGGTTTCGATACGGAAGCAACGGTGCAGGCGCGCAAATACTTTGCCCCTTACCCGCCCTCTTCTCCTTCCATCGCGCTTTTCAAAGACGGCAAGCTCATTCATTTCGTAGAACGTCATCACATTGAAGGACGCAGCGCGCAGATGATCGCCGATCACCTGAAAATGGCCTACGACGAGTTCTGCTGAGAAATTTTTTCAGAATGAAAAATCCCCGGAAGAAATACTCTCCGGGGATTTTTGTTTTCCGCTGAAGCTGTTTTGCTTTTATCTCGTTTCGATCTTCCGCACCTGCGTGCCCGAAGATGTCCTCACTTTCAGCAAATACATTCCGCGTGCCCAGTCTTCCGTGTTGATGTCGACACGCGCAGATGAGCCGGGATTATTCAGCAATGTCGAATACATCTGCTGCCCGAGCGTGTTCACCACGGAAACTTCCACGAAGTCCTCGGTCTGCCCGAAAGAAAGATCGACCGTCAGCGCTGTCGTCGCGGGATTCGGGAACACGGCCATCGTTACGCCGGAAGCTGCGGAAGAAATTCCTGCGCACGTTTCCACGTCGATCACCGATGTGGTGGAGCCGGAACATCCGTTCACCGTATCGTTGTAGGTGTACGTGATCGTGAACGTTCCTGTGCCGGAAACGGTGGGATCGAAAACCCCGTTGCTGACACCCGTACCGGAATACGTTCCGCCTGCAGGCGATCCGCCGCTGAGCGTTACCGGGCCATCCACCTGGCAAACCGTATCCATGGGAAGATTGAGCGCCATGTTCGGAATTCCGATGTAAGCCACCACCGGCGTGCGCGGACTTGCGCAGGGCTGCGGCTGGATCTGCCAGTTGTACAGGTAATAGTAATAACCTGAACCCGCTGACGAGCCCGTAATGCTGACGATTCCGTTGTAATTGTACGGGTATGCCGGACCTGAATTGTTGCGGTAAAGATTCATCTGCGTTCCGCCGATGCGATAGCTGCCCGGCTGAAGCGGGATATTGAGCGACACCGTCTGCACACCGGATGTTACGTTCACGGGATACTGGCTGATCTGGTTCCCGTTGCTGTCCCACAGTGTAAATGTGCGCGTTCCTGTTCCGCCGGAGTTGACGTCGCCGGCCACCAGCGTGCACGGCTGGTAAACCGTGAACTCGAGGTATTGCGTCGACGTGTTGTTGTGCATGCCGCCCGTTCCGAAATTGTACGAGGCGGGCCCGACATATCCCGGCGGCTGCGACACTTCGTTCGCCACGTAAAACGTCGTTGTTGAATTGACCACCGGCGTTGTGAATGAAGCGCCGGTTCCGAGCGCGGTTCCGCCCGATGGCTGATCATACCAGGTAAGCGTGCCGGATCCGCTTGCGTTCAGGTTGAACGTTTG
>DASTSF010000064.1:0-5029 GCA_035760825.1 Bacteroidia bacterium | reverse complement strand
ACACCAAGCGTTTCACAAAGTGCACGAAGAAAAACAAAAACAACCCGAAACCTGAAACTAAAAACTGTTTTAACCACGAAGGACACAAAGCGTTTCACAAAGTGCACGAAGAAAAACAAAAACAACCCGAAATCCGAAACTAAAAAGTGTTTCAACCACGAAGAACACAAAGCGTTTCACAAAGTGCACGAAGAAAAACAAAAACAACCCGAAACCCGAAACTAAAAAGTGTTTCAACCACGAAGAACACCAAGCTTTTCACAAAGAACACGAAGAAAAACAAAATCAACCCGAAATCTGAAACTAAAAACTGTTTTAACCACGAAGGACACAAAGCGTTTCACAAGGCGCTCAAAAAAAAACAACCTGAAACCCGAAATCCGAAACTAAAAACTGTTTTAACCACGAAGGACACAAAGTGTTTTCACAAAGGCGCGCAAAGAAAACAACCTGAAACCTGAAACCCGAAATCCGAAACTAAAAACTGTTTCAACCACGAAGGACACAAAGTGTTTTCATAAAGCGCACGTGCCTGTTCAATGCGCGAGTCCTTTGCGGTAAATCCTCGACACAAAAAGCGGCATGAAAACGCAGGTGATCTTCTCGCCCTCGTTCAGCTTCTTCATGTCGGCACGGATGTTCCAGTCGTCCCAGCTGTTGCCGTAATAAGTAGTAATATCCGCGCGCACGCTGTCTTCCTGCTTCATCTCCCAGTTGTCCCAGCTGTTCGCGTAAAGTGTCTGTATGCTTTCCTTCCCGATGATATCTCCGCCGCTCAGCTCCCATTTTGTCCACGATGCGCTGAGCCAGGTTTTGAGCTTGTAGGTTTTGGTTCCGACGGTGATCTCCCAGCTGTTGAACTTGTCCGTGAATTCGGAATTCACTTCGCCGCTCATCGTATCGATCTCGAACGTCCAGCGGTTGGGATCGTCTTTCATGTACGCTTCGATATTTCCCTCTTCGTCGCCGAGCGTTACGTCCCACCGGTCGATCTTCCCGGTCATGAACGTCCGCACGCGACCGTCCTGTTCACCGGCATCCTGCAAAACGACGAAGGACGTCAGCACGAAAAAAAGCAGCGGAAGGGGCAACAGCTTTTTCATGGTTACTGTTTTTTGATGATCCCGTTCCCGACCATGACAGGGATGAATGCAGCCACAGCTTTTTCGCCCGCCGTCAGGTTATCCGTATTCCCGGAAATATCCCAGCTGTCGTAGCTGTCGGAAAACGTGGAGGAAATTTTCACACCGTTCATGTCCCAGCGCGAGAAATCATTGTTGAACGTGGTGGCAATGACGACGGCGCTTTTGAGATCGCCGCCGCTCAGCTCCCACCGGTTGCCGTCGGAAAAGGTCTGCGTAAGCGTGTAATTTTTCCCGCCGACGTTCACATCCCAGCGCGAATAGCTTCCGGAAAAAGTTGCGGAGATCGTTCCTGAAACGTCGCCCATGGAAATGTCCCAGCGCGTTGCGTTACCCGAAAAGGTGGATGAGATGGTTCCCGAAGATCCGCCCACCTTCACGTCCCAGCGGTCGTAGCTTTTGTTGAACGTGGTGCGTACGCTTCCCTGCGCGCTAAGCGCAGAAGTGAACGGGAGAAGGAACAGGAAAAGGAAAAGTTTTTTCATGAAAGAAAGTTACGCCTTTTTTCATGCAAGAACCTTGCCGCAGTGTCAGGAGATCCCGCGGATGATGCCGTCTTTCGAATTGCGGATGAATTCGAGGATGATCTCTTTCTCTTTCGATTCGGGCGCTTCCATTTCGATCACGCCTACGGCGTTCGATACATTGAGCCCTTTCACGTAGAGCGTGCGGTAAATATCCTCGATCTGCAGGATGGATTCATTCGAAAACCCGCGGCGGCGAAGGCCGACCGAATTCACACCTACATACGCCAGCGGCTCGCGCGCGGCTTTTACGAAAGGCGGAACATTTTTGCGCGCACCCGACTGGCCCGCCACAAAGCTGTGCGCACCGATGTGCACGAACTGCGAAACACCGACGAACCCTTCGAGGATGACGAAATCTTCGATCACCACGTGGCCGGCGAGGTTGACGGAATTCGCGAGAATAACATTGTTGCCGACGACGCAGTCGTGCGCGATGTGCACGTATGCCATGAGCAGGCAGTTGCTGCCGACCACCGTCTTGTAACGGTCTTTCGTACCGCGGTTGACCGTGCAGAATTCGCGGACCGTCGTGTTGTCGCCGATCTCGGTGGTGGTTTTTTCGCCGTCGAATTTCAGGTCCTGCGGGATCGCGCTGATGGAAGCGCCGGAAAATATCCTGCAGTTCTTCCCGATGCGCGCGCCATCCATGATCACGGCGCTCGGGCCGATCCACGTGCCGTCACCGATCACGACGTCGCCCTGGATGTAGGCAAACGGTTCGACCGTTACGTTTTCACCGATTTTTGCGTTGGGATCAATAAAGGCAAGCGGAGAGATCATACACTCGCGGGTTGTGCAACTTTGGACTCAATGTTACGGACTTTCACGATCTGTGCAAGCATATCGGCCTCCGCCGCCACTTTATTGTTGACGTAGGTGGTTCCTTTCATGTGGCACAGTCCGCGGCGGATCGGTTCGACGAGGTCAAGCTTGAATACACACGTGTCGCCGGGAATGACTTTCTGCTTGAACTTCACACCGTCGATCTTGAGAAAATACGTCTGGTAATTTTCGGGATCGGGAACGGTTTTGAGGCAGAGGATCCCGCCTGTCTGCGCCATCGCTTCCACGAGCAGCACGCCCGGCATGATGGGCTCGTCGGGAAAATGGCCGACGGTCCAGAATTCGTTCATCGTAACATTTTTGCAGCCGATGACATGCGTGGGCGAAAGCTCGATGATCTTATCGACAAAAAGGAAAGGAGGACGGTGCGGAAGTATCTTCATGATGTCGCGCACGTCGAAGAGCGCCGGTGCCTGCACGTTGAAATTCACTTCCTGCTTTTTTGAACGTTCTTTTTTCACGAGCGCCTTCAGCTTCTTCGCGAATTCCACGTTACCTGCGTGACCCGGCCGTGCGGCCAGCACGTGGATCTTCATCGGAACACCGACAAGCGCCAGGTCGCCGACAATGTCGAGCAGCTTGTGACGCGCGGGTTCGTTGTAAAAATGCAGGCTCGTGTTGTTCAGCACGCCGCGTCCTTTCACTTCCACGTCGGGCTTGTTGAACACCTTGCGCAGGTGATCCATTTTGTCTTTTTCCAGCTCACGGTCGACGAGCACGATCGCGTTGTCGAGATCTCCGCCCTTGATGAGGTTATGCTGCAGCAGCGCCTCGAGCTCATGCAGGAAAACGAACGTCCTGCATTTCGCGATGGCCGAGCTGAACTCGCCGATGTTGTACATCGACGCATGCTGCGTGCCGAGAATTTCGGAGTTGTAATCCACCATCACCGTTACGCGGAACTCGTCCTGCGGCACGGCCAGCATCTCCACTTTTTTGACGGGATCTTCGTAGGTGAGATTTTCCTTCAGCTCAAAATATTCGCGCTCTGCTTTCTGTTCCACGCGGCCGGCTTCCGCGAGCGCCGCAACGAAAGGCGCAGAGCTCCCGTCGAGAATGGGAACTTCCGGCGCATCCAGCTCGATGATCGCATTGTCGATCTCGCAGCCCACAAGCGCAGCCAGCACATGCTCCGTCGTGTACACACGCGCACCGTTCTGCTCGAGCGTCGTTCCGCGCGCCGTGTCCACCACGTTGTCCACATCCGCATCGATCACCGGCTGGCCGGGAAGATCCACGCGGCGAAATTTGAACCCGTGATTTTCTTCCGCCGGCCGGAACGTCAGGTTGCAGGTTTTGCCGGTATGCAGACCGACGCCGGAAACGGAAACCGGTTTCCCGATGGTATGTTGCTTGCTGCTCATTTTCAAGAGGCGGGTTTATTTTTCTTTTTCCTGGTTGATATGCTTTGAAAGCTCCTTCACTTTATCGCTTAACGAAGGGAGCGACCGGAAAATAACATACGAACGTTTGTAATCGCCGATGGCGAATGCCGGCGAACCCTGCACGATCTCGTCGTCCTTCAGGTTGCTGCCGATGCCGGACTGCGCGGCGATCTTCACACGGCTGCCGATGGTGAGGTGACCGATAATGCCGACCTGCCCGCCGATGAGACAGTCGCGGCCGATCTTCGTGCTGCCGGCAATACCTGATTGCGCAGCGATGACGGTGTTCTCTCCTATCTCGACGTTGTGCGCCACCTGGATGAGGTTGTCGAGCTTCACGCCTTTGTGAATGATCGTGGAGCCGAGCGTCGCGCGGTCGACGGTGGTGTTCGCGCCAATCTCGACATTATCGTGAATGACAACGTTGCCGATGTGCGGCACCTTCTGGTAATTGTTCTCGCTGTTCGGCTGGAAACCGAATCCGTCTCCGCCGATGATCGCGCCCGACTGGATGATGCAATTGTTACCGATCACGCAGTCGTGATACACACGAACACCGGAATGCAGCAGCGTGCCCGTTCCGATCTTCGCATTTTCCCCGATAAAAACCTGCGGGAAAATTTTTGCATTGTCGCTGATCACCGCATGATCGCCCACGTACGCAAATGCGCCGACGTACACGTTCCTGCCGATCTTCGCAGAAGGGGAAACGTACGCGCCCGCATCAATGCCTGTTTTATTGAGACGGAAACCATTATACGCTTCGAGCAGCTTTGCGAACGCCTGCCTTGCATCACCGACACGCACGAGCGTCATGCCTTCAGGCAATTCTTTCTCGGGTGTAAAGCTGCTGTTGACGATGACGATGCTCGCCTTCGATGCGTAAATAAATTGTTCGTACTGCGGATTCGAAAGAAAAGACAATGCGCCCGCCTCGCCTTCCTCGATCTTCGCCAGCTTTGATACGGTGATATCGGGGTTTCCCTCAACCGTTCCGCCAGCCAGCGCTGCAATGTCTTTGGCCGAAAAATTCATCCGGTAAATTTAACTAAAAAAGAAAGGTCAGCAGGGAGCCGTCCGCAGCCAAATTGTTCACACCCCGGCCTTCACAAGTGCTTTCTTCCGCGTGATA
>DASTSF010000063.1:0-5357 GCA_035760825.1 Bacteroidia bacterium | reverse complement strand
CAACCAGGCGTTGTCCTACGGCCTGATCGCGGCGGGGCAGCGCTCCGGGCTGCCGATCTTCCTCGGCGCGTACCCGATCACGCCGGCGTCGGACATCCTGCACGAGCTGGCGAAGCATAAGAATTTCGGCGTGAAAACATTCCAGGCCGAGGATGAGATCGCCGGCATTTCCTCGGCGATCGGCGCCTCGTTCGGTGGAAATCTCGGTGTAACGGCTTCGTCGGGTCCGGGCATTGCGCTGAAAACAGAAGCGATCGGGCTGGCCGTGATGCTGGAGCTTCCGCTCGTCATCTGCAACATCCAGCGTGGCGGACCAAGTACGGGACTGCCGACCAAAACCGAGCAGGCGGATCTGCTGCAGGCGTTATACGGAAGGAACGGAGAATGTCCCGTTGCCGTTGTTGCGGCGCACCGCCCGAACGATTGTTTTGAAACGGTGTATGAAGCCTGCCGCATCGCGGTGGAGCACATGACGCCGGTGATCTTTCTCAGCGACGGCTACATCGCCAACGGCGCGGAACCGTGGCAGTTCCCGGAAGCGAAAGACCTTGTTCCGGTGAGAACGCGATTTGCAAAGAACGAACTGAAGGAGGGCGAAAAATTTCTCCCGTACAAACGCGATGAAAAACTTGTGCGCGCCTGGGCTGTTCCCGGAACGCCCGGACTCGAACATCGTGTGGGCGGAATTGAAAAAGAGCATGAAACCGGCAACATCAGCTACGACCCGGTGAACCACGAGTTCATGGTGAAGATGCGCCAGGCGAAGATCGATCGCATCGCCGATTTTATCCCGGAGCTGAAAACAGAATTCGGACCGGAAAAAGGGAAAGTGCTTGTTCTCGGCTGGGGCTCCACGTACGGCGTGATCCGCACGGCTTGCCTCGAACTGCAGGAAGAAGGAGTTGAAATTTCGCACGCGCACCTGCGTTACCTCAACCCGTTCCCGAAAAACCTCGGCGCACTTTTGAGCGGTTTTGAAAAAGTGCTCATTCCCGAAATGAATAACGGTCAGCTCGTGAAAGTGATCCGCGATAAATTTCTCGTCGACGCGATCGCGTTCAACAAGATCAAAGGGATACCGTTCACGACAGCGGAACTGAAAGAGAAAATAAAAGAACTTCGGAATAAATAATTTCAAACAACAAAACCGCGCCGGATTCCCTGCGTCTTCGCGCCTCAGCGGCTACCAGACATGACTACAACAACAGAAAACATAAAACTCACCTCCAAAGATTTCGTCACCGACCAGGAAGTGCGCTGGTGCCCGGGCTGCGGAGATTATTCCATCCTCAAGCAGGTGCAGACCGTCATGCCCGATATCGGCGTGGCGAGGGAAAACATCGTCTTCATTTCCGGCATCGGCTGCTCGTCGCGGTTCCCGTATTACATGGAAACCTACGGCATGCACTCCATTCACGGCCGCGCCACCGCCATTGCCAGCGGACTGAAAGCCACGCGCCCGGAACTGAGTGTATGGATCATCACCGGCGACGGCGATTCGCTTTCGATCGGCGGAAACCACCTCATTCATTTGCTGCGCCGGAACCTCGATGTGAATATCCTTTTGTTCAACAACGAGATCTACGGGCTGACGAAAGGGCAATATTCTCCCACCTCGCACGAAGGACAGGTCACGAAATCGTCACCCATGGGTGTGATCGATCACCCGTTCAACCCGCTCGCGCTTGCCATGGGCGCATCCGGAACGTTCATCGCGCGCACAATGGACCGTGATCCCGCGCACCTGCGTTCCCTGCTGACGCGGGCGAATGCGCACAAAGGAACATCGCTGGTCGAGATCTACCAGAATTGCAACGTTTTCAACGACGGGGCATTCGAGATCTTCACCGAAAAAGGAACGAAAAAAGCGGAAGCGCTTTTCCTGGAACAGGGAAAACCGCTCGTGTTCGGTGAGAACGGGGAAAAAGGTATCCGCCTCGACGGGCTTACGCCGCGCATCGTGGATACAAAGGATTTTGCGGCGGATGATCTCTGGATCCACGATGAGCATGACGAAGGAAAAGCGACGTTGCTCGTGCGGTTCTTCGACGACGTTCACAAACCCGGTCACCTGCCGCGCCCGTTCGGTGTATTTTACGAAGGAAAACGCCCGTGCTACGAGGAGCTTATGGCCGAACAGATCACACATGCCATTGCGGAAAAAGGAGAAGGCGACCTCGATAAATTGCTGCGCGGGAAGAACACCTGGGAAGTGCGCTGAGCAACCCTTGCCGGCTGTCTGCGTATACCATTCTGACCGGCAGCATTCTTGAGGAATGGAGATTTCGCCCTGCGCTGCGAATCCATCCCCGTTTTATATGGAAATGTAACTTTCCGGCGTCTATAACCTGAAGGCTATGCGATTTTTTCCCCGCAAATGGAAAAGCAACCTCAGCGATGAGGAATTGCTGAAGGAATACCGTTCCTCCGGCGATAAAGCGTTCGTGGGCGAGCTGTACATCCGTTATTCTCATCTCGTCTACGGTTTGTGCCTGAACTATTTCCGTGACCGGGAGCTGGCGCGTGACGCCGTGCTGCAGCTGTTCGAAAAGCTCATGACGGTGCTCACGAAAAACGAGCCGGAGAATTTCAAAATGTGGCTGACCTTCGTCGCACGCAATCATTGCATCTCCGAGCTGCGGAAGATCCAGGTGCAGCGGGACAGGAAGCAGGAATATGCATCGGCGCCCGGTGAAGACAACACGGACCGGGAAGAGCTGCTGAAGAAAGAAGAGCGCCTGTCGCGGCTGGAAGAGGCGGTGAAGCTGCTGGGAGAAGAGCAGCGCAAATGCATCGAGCTGTTTTACTTCAGTGAAAAATCATACGAGGAAATTTCAGAAATAACAGGTTATTCGGAAAAGCAGGTGAAAAGCTACCTGCAGAACGGGAAAAGGAACCTGAAAATCATCATGGAGGAAAACCAATGAAAACATCCCCTTTTCAGCACGGTTATCTTTCCGCGGAAGAACTTGAAAAATTTCTTTCCGGGAAAATGACGGATGCGCAGCGTTCGGCGGCACAGAAGCTGCTGGACGATTGCGAGCTTTCGAAAGAAGCCGTGGAAGGATTCTCTGCAGTGCCTGCTGCGCTGGCGGATATTCCTTCCCTTCACGCGAAGATCGGGGCGGCCGCCGGGATGAAGACAGGCGCTTTGGTCCTCAAGTCCATTATCGCCGTTACCGCCATTGCGGTCGTTGCCGCTGTCACGTATTTCGCGTGGCCGGAAAATAAATCGCAGCCGCCTGCACCCGTAACGACAGTTTCTGCTCCCGCGCAGGAAAATGTTCCCGCGGAAAACGTGCTTTCCCCTTCGACGGATAATTTCGTCAATCCCGAAGCGAAAACTGTTTTTGCTCCCGTGGTCATTACCGCGAAGGCCGGGAAAGATTCCGCTTCGCCCGTTACGGAAAAACCGGAAGAGATGGTTATGCTCCCGTCTGTTCCCGTAACCGATTCGGTGGTGGCGGTGAAAGTCGTTCCCGCGAAGCCGGAAACCGGTTACAATGCCGAAGTCGGTTTTGTGCTCGATCTCAAAGTGACGGATTTCAGCAAACTGTACAATGGCGTCATCGAGGAAAAGGAATTACAGCTGACAGGAGTGCCTGCGCAGTTCGATGATGCCGGCGAACGCGATGCAGAAAAGAAGGATGAACCTGCCGTGAGGAAAGTTCCGGCGGAAACCTACCTGCGCGACGGGCTTGCCGCTTTCCGCGACGGGCATTACGGGCGCTGCATCGAAAAAATGGACGTGCTGCGGAGCAATAACCCCGAAGACCTCAACGCGGTTTTTTATACGGGCGTCAGCTACGTGAAGCTGGAAATGTACAGCAAAGCCGTTCCGCTGTTCGATAAGATCCTCGCTTCCACGAATAATGTTTTTCACGAAGAAGCGAAATGGTACAAAGCCCAGGCGCTCGAAGGTGAAGGCGATGTCGCCGGTGCGAAACAGCTGTATTCCGAAATTGTTTCAGCAGGCGGATTTTACGCCGCAAAAGCCCAGGAGAAACTGAAGGGGTTGAAGTAGCAGGCATTACCCGGAAAACATTATGTATTGATTCATAGTGTTTTATGTGTATCGCAGACTGACTGTTAATTAAATTATGTCTCATTTTTGATGATATATGAGACGATAATAACTTTGTGGCTCTTTGATAAGTCATAAAATGGAGCCTTATATCCCTGATAGTTTACCCCTTGCCAACCTTGAATGGTCTGAACTGGTCGAATACATTTCTGTGGCGAACCAGGCGATAGCCCGTTACGATGGTCTTTTGCAGTCAATACCGAATCCCATGATATTGCTTGCGCCCCTCCAGACAAAAGAAGCCGTTATGTCCTCCAGGATAGAGGGAACACAGGCTACACTGGAAGAAGTTTTTGCATACGAAGCGGGAGAGGCAGAATCGGGAGACAAGCAGCACGATATAATGGAGGTGATTAATTACCGTATAGCCATGAATTTTGCCATCAGGGAAATGCAGGATCGCCCCATCAATCTTAACATGTTGAGAAGAATGCATGAGATACTGCTCCAGGGCGTCAGGGGAGAAAATAAATCCGGGTGTGATTTCCGGAGAATTCAGAACTGGATTGGCCAGCCGGGCAGCACCCGGGAAAACGCCCGTTTTGTTCCACCTTCTCCCGCAAACCTGATGCACTACCTGGGTGAATGGGAAAAGTATATTCACCATGATGATAAGGACCGGCTCGTACAGTTAGGTATCGTCCACGCCCAGTTCGAAATCATACATCCCTTTCTTGACGGGAATGGTCGCATGGGCAGGATACTGATTCCCCTTTTTCTTTACCACCATGGAATTATACATCGTCCCGCTTTTTACCTGAGTGCCTATTTTGAAAAATACAGAAATGAGTATTATGATCATTTGAAAAGCATTACGGATACAAGGAACTGGACTGCGTGGCTAAAGTTTTTTCTTAAAGCCGTTATAGAGCAATCAAAAGAGAATACGGAAAAAGTAAAGCTGATACTCGGACTGTATAATGAAATGAAAGAGAAAATATCAGAAAAAACACATTCGCAGTTTGCTATTCAGACGCTTGACCAGTTGTTCATCACTCCTGTTTTCAATTCACCTGGCTTTTTGAAAGAAACGAAAATTCCCAAGCCGAGCGCAAACAGAATTCTTGTCACGCTCGCGCGGAATGAAATTATTGAAATAACAAGAAAAGGAAAGGGGAGAAGACCTACTGTTTATCGCTTCCGCCGCTTGCTGGATATTGTCAATCATTAATGCGGGAGCATGCACCGGATCATTCCCAACCGCTACCTTTGTGCCGAATGAATTCCGGCAAGACAGAACGCATTTTCCTCCGACTTTCCGTCGTTACGCTCA
>DASTSF010000062.1:0-7823 GCA_035760825.1 Bacteroidia bacterium | reverse complement strand
ACGTGTGACGGCGGTCCGGGCGTATGGCAATGGTTCAATAACGTGAACCTCCCGAACGGGAACGGAACGCAATCCGGATTTTTCTTCGACGGAGACATCGTACAGGGCGGTCCCGATGGCGATCCCACGAATAACTTCGGTGATAACTGCACCGGAAACGTGAACTGGACCTTCTGCTGGACGATCACCGCGAATGCATGTCCTCCCGGGCAGAACGGTGATGACCTCAGCATCAACATCGACACGTACGGCGACGGGGAAACCGGTAACTGGACGAATGTCGCCTGTTCCAACGATCCAATCTACCAGTTCAACGCCTCGCTCGCCTGCTGCGCACCTCCGCAGATCGCACAAACCAACGTAACCTGTTTCGGCGGGAACAACGGATCCATCACCGCAACTGCATTGGGAACCGGTCCTTTCGATTATGTCTGGACGGATAATTCGAACAACACGATCCAGACAACGCTCAACCAGAATGGTCCGGATGTGCTTAACAACCTTTCCGCAGGAACGTATCACGTCACTGTCACGGATCACAGCAACAACTGTGTTACCACAACCAACATTGTCATTACCCAGCCGACCCAGCTTGTGCTGAATGTCGCATCCACACCGGCCAGCTGTGGCCAGAGCAACGGAAGCGGAACGGTTACACCTGCAGGCGGTACGGGTCCTTATGACTATGTGTGGACGGATTCCGCGAATAATGTCATCCAGACCGCAACGAACCTGCCCGGTTCAAATACAGCGAGCAATCTTCCCGCCGGTACTTACAACGTTCTCGTTACAGATGCCAATAACTGCCTGGCGAATATTTCCGTCGTGGTAACGGGCGTTCCCGGAAACCTTGCGGCAAACATTACTTCCACGCCTACTTCCTGCAACGGCGTATGCGACGGAACAGCGACGGTTACGCTCAATGGAGGAACAGCTCCCTACAATTACCAGTGGGATGCGAATGCCGCGAACCAGGTAACGGCAACCGCAACGAATCTATGCGCCGGAACCTACACGGTCAATTACAGCGACGCCAACAACTGTTCGGGTTCAGCCACCGTGCAGGTAACTTCTCCGCCGCCCGTTACTGCTGTGGTCGCTGCCGCTCCGTCTACGATCTGCATCGGGCAATCTTCCACGCTTACCTGCACGCCCGGGGGCGGAACGGGCGCAGGATACACGTACAACTGGGCTCCTGCAGGAACAGGCGCGACGCAAAGCGTTACAGTTTCACCGGGAACAACGCAGGGCTATACCGTTACTGTCGCTGACGGGAACGGGTGCGCTTCAGCTCCGGCCACGGTAACGGTTACTGTTGATCCTCCGCTGAACATCAATCTCAATTCCGCACCGGCAGCTGTCTGTGCGGGCGCGTCGTCAACACTCACCGCAGCGGGCGGCGGCGGCAACGGCGGACCTTACACCTACACCTGGCTGCCGGCTGGTACGGCAGGCAACACGACGACCGCAAACGTCACACCCGCAACCACAACAACGTACACGGTAATTATTTCAGACGGTTGCTCGCCGGATGATTCTGCGTTCACAACCGTCACTGTAAATCCGCCACCTGCTCCGTCCTTTACCGGTGATCCGCTTACAGGCTGTGCCCCGCTCTGCGTGAACTTCATGACACCGAACAATCCTTCCTGGGTGAACTGCAGCTGGGATTTCGGTGACGGGAACCTTGGCTCGGGCAACTGCAACCCGTCCAACTGCTATGCAAATCCCGGTTGTTATGATGTAACGCTGACCGTCAATGACGCCAACGGATGTACGGGAACCGTCACGATGCCTTCCTACATCTGCGTGAGCGAAAATGTCGTTGCTCAATTCACTGCAACACCGCAGCCGACGACCGTGTTCGAATCCAACATCACATTCACGGATGAATCGACCGGTAATCCTGTTTCATGGACATGGTATTTCGGTACGCTCGACAGCTCGAACGTGCAGAATCCTGCGTATGATTTCCCCAATGACCAGCCGGGTTGCTACGATGTCATCCTCGTCGCCAACAACCTTGACAACTGTCCCGGAACGGACACCATGCGCGTCTGCATCGATCCTGAATATTCCATCTATTTCCCGAACGCGTTCACCCCGAACGGTGACGGCATCAATGACGGCTTCATCGGTGTGGGCCAGGGAATAGACAAATACGAAATGTGGGTGTTCGACCGCTGGGGAAATATGATCTACTACACCAGCGATATGTCGAAGCCCTGGGACGGAACCGTGCAGGGAAAGAGCGGAAATATCTGCCAGGAAGATGTGTATGTGTGGAAGGCAACCGTCGTGGATGTCTTCGGCAAAAAGCACAAGTTCATCGGGCACGTTTCCCTCGTACGGTAACGCATTTTATCCTGACGGCCCGCCGAAAATTTCCGGCGGGCTTTGTTTTTTTATCAATTTTGCGGAAGAAAAATATTCCATGAGCAGCGAACGAACACTGGTAATGAATGCAGGGCAGATAGAACGACGCATCAACCGTCTTGCCTGGCAGGTTTACGAACATTGCTTCAATGAAAAAGAGATCATCATTGCGGGCATCGAGCCGAACGGGCTTACGCTTTCGGAAAGGATCGCTGCTGTCCTGCGCAGCATCAGTCCGCTGAAGGTTACTGTCGCCGCGCTGAAAGTGGACAAGGAAAACCCGCTCGAAAAAAGCGCATCGGTCAGCCTGCCCGAAAAAGACTTCAGCGGAAAAACGATCATTGTCGTCGACGACGTTTCCAATTCCGGGCGCACGCTGATGTATGGCGTCGATTTCTTTCTCCGCTTTAAGATAAAATCCATTCTCACCGTGGTCCTTGTCGACCGCGATCACAATCGCTTCCCGGTCAAAACCAATTTCGTCGGTCTTTCGCTTTCGACCACGATGCAGGAGCACATTACCGTGGAGTTTGGAAAGAACGGCAGCGACAAAGTGTTCCTGGATTAACCATTTATGAAAAAGTTTTTTTTCACCCTGCTGCCTGCGCTGCTGTCCGTCCCGCTTTCCGCGAGCAACGGCGAAGCACACACGGAAAAATTATTTAATCTCGTCAACACAGGCGACTATTTCCATTTCCGCGAAGAATTCCTCGCCGATTCGGTGAACCTCGATCCGCTGTACAGGAATTACTTTTCCGTCTGGAACAATTCACTTTTCAATCGCCCGGAAATTTCCGAAGCGATCACGCGGCAGCTGACAGACTCGACAGCCATGAACTGTCCCGATTCCCTGGCGGAACATGCGCTCATGCTTGTGTTCCAGGACAAGCTTCGTCTTTCCCGCTTCAGGGAAGCGGATTCCATCTGCACGCATCTGCTGTTCCGTTACGGAAGCATCATGGATGACGATGAGAAGAAAGGCGTGCGCGAAGCGGGAGACCTTTCCGCGCTGCTGAAAGACATCGACCCGATGACCGTTGAGCGGAACGGGGATTTCAGTCTCGATTACAAAAGGGACATAACCAATCTCATCCGCATACCTGTGCAGATCAACGGGCATGCGAACGATTACGTGATGGATACCGGCGCCAATTTTTCCGCGATCACCGAAACACAGGCGCAGGAAATGGGACTCGATGTGCGTTCCGGAAATTTCAGCATCACATCGAGCTCACGCAGCAGTGTGCAGGCGCGCATGGGCGTGGCGAAAGAAGTGGTGATCGGCAATGCGAAATTCAGGAATGTGGTGTTCATCGTTCTGCCGGATAATTCCCTTCGCTTCGCCGGCGGACTTTACAAGATCAACGGCATCATCGGTCTTCCTGTACTGGCTGCGCTCGGCGAGCTGCACATCTTCCGGAAGAAGATCGTTTTCCCGGTCGCGCAGGAAGAAGGCCCGGGCATCAATCTCGGTTTTTACGGGAATACTTCCTTCATCGACCTTTCTTTTTTCAATGACCACTCGCCTTTTATTTTCGACACGGGTGCAGCCACTTCCGTTTTCGGTCCTGTTGCGCTTCACAAGTTCTCGGATGCGCTTTACACCACAGGACACGGCAAGGATAAAACCGCACGCATCGGCGGTGCCGGCGGTGTGCAGAAAGTACATATTATCCGTTGCAAAAACGTCGCGTACGAAGGCGGGGGAAAAAGCGGAACGCTGAAGATGGTAACCGTGCAGGTCGACGGCAATACGGCAGCTTTTGGAATGTTCTCCGGAATTGCAGGCGAAGATATCCTGATGCAATGGAACGAGGTGGTGATCAATTACCGGAAGATGTTCGTGGTATTCCGCTGATGTTCTTCTTTACGGGGCGTTTTTCCTTTCGCCTGTCCCCTCTTCTCTTCCGCACCAATGAAACTTCACCGGGAAGCTGCAACCGGGCAACCTATTTCTGGTTGTTGTTGAGATCGTTCAGCCGTTTATCAACGTAGCTGGGATTGGTGTCGTAGTTGAATGTCGCTTCCGATATCTGTTCACCATCCTTGAAATAATACGTGCCGTAGGAATAAACCTTCTTCGTATACACCCACGCCTGGTTGCCGATGACAACGATCGTCGTATAGGTTGTGGTACCGCCGTCCTGGTTTTCCATTTTCGTCACACCCTGCGGATATTTCGTGACGAGATCATTCACGTATTCATCATGCGTCTGCACCTTCACCGAATCCTTCGTATTTGCCGGAGGCGGATTCAGCTTTTTGTCGCAGGCAGCGATCTGGTCTCTCGGATATTTCTCTGATTTTTCGAGCAGCGCCTGCGAATACAGGTCACGCGCGCCTTTCCAGTCACCGGCTTTGAATTTCTTGTCGGCGTCGGCGATGAGCTTGTTGTATTTCGCATCTTTCTTCTGCTCGAAAGCGATATCATCCTGGATGCGCTTGATCTCGGCGAGCTTGTCTTTCGGATACTGATCCGACGGCTTCTGCGTTGTAGCGGTGGTATAGATCTTTTTCGCGCCGTCGTAATCTTTTGCGTTGAAGAGGCTGTCTCCTTTCGCGAGCAGATCGTGGTAGGATTTATCCTTCTGCATGTCGGCGATAAGACCGGCAATTTTCGCGAGCTGCGCCGGGGGATAGGCTTCTTTCGGCTTGAGGTTTTTCGCATTCGTGTACGCCGTCTGCGCCGTTTCGTAATCATTCATAGCAAATGCGGAATCACCTTTTGCGACAGCCAGCTTGTACGCCTGGTCCTGGCCGAGCAACTTGTTCAGTTCATCATCGCACAGCTTGATCTGGTCTTTCGGGTACTGTTCATCACCTTTGATCGCCAGCGCATCATTGTATTTCGCTTTCGCGCCGTTCCAGTCCTTCAGCTTGAATTTCGCATCCGCATCCGCGATCGCGGCGTTGTATTGCTTGTCGGTTCCGGCTTTCGCGATATTGTCATCACATAATTTGATCTGGTCCTGCGGATACTGCTCACCGGGCTTCATGCCAAGCGCAGTGTTGTAGCCCGCCTTTGCTCCTGCCCAATCCGAAGCTTTGAATTTCGCATCGGCAGCAGCGACCGCATCATTGTATTTTTTGTCACCTGCTTTTGCAATGTTGTCATCGCACAGCTTCACCTGGTCTTTCGGATACTGTTCCGACGTTTTCAGATCGGACGCCTGCTGGTAGATCGCTTTTGCGCCGGCCCAGTCGCTCAGCTTGAATTTTGCATCGGCCTGTTTGACGAGGTCGTTGTATTGTTTATCCAGACCTGCGTCCTGTATCTTCTGATCGCACAGCTTCGCCTGGTCTTTGGGGTATTGCTCTCCGTCCTTCACGGCGGAAGCCTGCAGGTAAAGTGTTTTGGCCCCGGCCCAGTCGGATGCTTTGAACTTCGTATCCGCCTGCGCAATGAGATCATTGTATTTTTTGTCAACGCCCTGTTTCGAAAGACCGTCATCGCATAATTTGATCTGGTCCTTCGGATATTGTTCGCCCGGCTTTAACGTGGAAGCCTGCTGGTAAAGCACTTTCGCCCCGGAAAAATCCTGTGTGCCGAATTTCGCATCCGCATCTTTTATCGCATCGGTGTATTTCTTTTCAAGATCAGCCGCACTATTGTCGTCGCACTTTTTGACCTGGTCGGAAGGATATTGCTCACCGGGCTTGATGGCCAGCGCATCCTGGTATTTCGCTTTTGCACCGGACCAGTCGCCCGCGCCGAATTTCTGATCAGCGGCAGCAATGGCGTCGTTGTATTTTTTATCCGTCCCGGCTTTGGCGATGTTGTCGTCGCACAGCTTTGCCTGGTCTTTGGGATATTGCTCATCCGCTTTCACCGCAGTGGCTTGCAGATAAATTGTTTTCGCACCGGCCCAGTCAGCCGCTTTGAATTTTTCATCTGCTGAAGTGATGAGATCATTGTATTTTTTATCCTTTCCTTCTTTCGCGATGTTCTCATCGCACTTTTTCATCTGGTCCTTCGGATAGGTTTCCGCCGGCCGCGAAGTGGATGCCTGCTGGTAAATGGCCTTTGCACCGGCCCAATCGCTCTTCCCGAAAAGCGAATCCGCTTTCGCAACGATGGCATTGTAAGCTGCGTCTTTCTCTTTCTGAACAGCATCGTCACACGCCTTGACCTGGTCCTTCGGATACTGCTCATCCGTTTTTACCGCGGAAGCCTGCTGGTATATTGATTTTGCACCGGCCCAATCCTTCGCCTTGAATTTTTCATCTGCCGAAGTAATGAGATCATTGTATTTTTTATCCTTTCCTTGTTTCGCGATGTTGTCATCGCATTTTTTCATCTGGTCTTTCGGGTATTGTTCGGCCGCCTTGAGCGCAGACGCGGCCTGATATTGCGCTTTCGCACCGGCCCAATCCGAAGCGCCGAACTTGCCGTCGGCATCGGCGATGAGATCGCTGTATTGCTTATCGAGACCTGCTTTCGCGATGTTGTCATCGCACTTCTTCACCTGGTCTTTCGGGTATTGTTCCGCTTTTTTCAGATCGGAAGCGGCCAGGTATTGCGTTTTCGCATTCGCCCAATCGGCGGCAGCGAATTTTTTATCCGCATCCGCGATCAGGTCGCTGTATTGCTTGTCGACACCGGCCTTCGCGATGTTGTCATCGCATTTCTTCATCTGGTCCTTCGGATACTGCTCCGAAGACTTGACACCCGAAGCCCGGCTGTACAGGTCTTTCGCGCCTGACCAGTCGGCTGCCTTGAACTTGTCGTCGGCCTGTTTGACCAGGTCGTTGTATTGCTTGTCGACGCCGGCTTTCGCAATGCCATCGTCGCACAGTTTTATCTGGTCTTTCGGGTACTGCTCGGATGTTTTCAGGTCAGACGCCTGCTGGTACAGCGTTTTCGCTCCTGCAAAATCATTCGCCTTGAATTTCGTATCCGCCTGCTTCACGAGATCATTGTATTGTTTGTCGAGTCCTGCTTTCGCAATATTATCGTCGCATAATTTCACCTGGTCCTTCGGGTATTGTTCCGAAGCTTTCAGGTTCGATGCCGCCTGGTACTGCGATTTTGCATTCGCCCAATCCGACGCCGCGAATTTTTTATCCGCATCCGCGATCAGGTCGTTGTACTGCTTGTCGAGACCCGCTTTTGCGATGTTGTCATCACATATTTTGATCTGGTCCTTCGGGTATTGCTCCGAAGCTTTCAGGTTCGATGCCGACTGGTAAGCGGTTTTTGCACCCGCCCAATCGGAAGCTGCGAATTTTTTATCCGCATCCGCGATGAAGTCGCCGTACTTCTTATCGAGATCAGCTTTCGCGAGATTATCATCGCATTTTTTCATCTGATCCTTCGGATACTGTTCCGCCGTTTTCAGGTTGGACGCCGCCTGGTACTGTGATTTTGCATTCGTCCAATCCGACGCCGCGAATTTTTTATCCGCATCCGCGATCAGGTCGTTGTACTGCTTGTCGAGACCCGCTTT
>DASTSF010000061.1:0-3629 GCA_035760825.1 Bacteroidia bacterium | reverse complement strand
AGGTGCAGCCGCCGATCCTCGTCAACAAAGATTCCGGCTTCGGCACAGGCCAGCTTCCCGACAAGGAAGGGCAGATGTACCACGTGACGGTCGACGATCTTTATCTCATCCCCACGGCTGAAGTTCCCATCACGAACATTTACCGCGACGTCATCCTCAAAGCTGAAGAGCTTCCGGTGAAGAACTGCGGCTATACGCCCTGCTTCCGGAGGGAAGCCGGATCCTACGGGAAGGATGTCCGTGGCCTCAACCGCCTTCACCAGTTCGATAAGGTGGAGATCGTGCAGGTGGCGGACCCGGCAAAATCATACCGGGCATTGGAAGAAATGCGTGAATTCGTGGCCGGGCTTCTGAAAGAGCTGGAGCTTCCGTTCCGCACGCTGCTGCTGTGCGGCGGCGACATGAGCTTCGCTTCCGCGCAGACCTACGACATGGAAGTGTATTCCGCGGCGCAGGAAAAATGGCTCGAGGTGAGCTCTGTTTCCAATTTCGAAACGTTCCAGAGCAATCGTCTTAAATTGCGTTTCCGGGAAGGAAATGAAAAACCGCAGCCCGCGCATACGCTCAACGGGAGCGCGCTCGCTTTACCCAGGATCGTTGCCGCGCTGCTCGAGAACAACCAGGTGGAAGACGGCATACTTATCCCCCAGGCTTTGCGTTCTTATACAGGATTTGAAAAAATCAACTGAATGTGGAAATGAAAACGACGGCGCATCTTTTATTCGGCATGATCGTGGCTGCTTTTTTGGGCGGATGTAAAGGTCCTGCGTATGATAAAGAGCTGGGCGAGGTGAGCGCATTGCGGACGAAGCTGGACGCTGCGGATTCCATGCTGAAGGGCATTGATGTGGAAATGACGGAAAAGCTGGCGGAAGAAACGGAATCGAACTTCAGCTACATCCAGGTGGCTATCGCGAAGATCGGCGATACGCTCGACTGGAAAAGCGCGCTGCTGCTGACCAATTTCCAGCAGGTGAAGGAAGGGTTTGAATCTGTTTCTTCGAATGTCGACCGGCTGAAAGCGGCCATTGACTCGACGCGATCGAACCTCGAAAACCTGGACCACGACCTGAAGAACAATTCGCTTTCGAGAACGTTGACGCCGCAGGACTGCATTGAGCAGGAAACGGAGCATGTGAACGCCATTTCCGAAGCGATCGACGAGCTGAAGGAAAAAATAGAAGGACGTAAGAAAGCATACGACACGCTTTCACCGAAAATACAAACGTACATTCTGCAGCTCAACCAGCGCCTGAACGAAAAAGGCCAGTCGCCGCCGCCGAAAAAATGAAAAAGCTCCTGCATATACTTTTATTTCTCATCGCGGTTCCGCTCTTCGTTGCGGCGCAGCCGCCGGGAGGAAATACAAAAAAGCAGGACCTTTCCGCCGACGAGCAGCTCGCAGCGCAGTATTACCAGAGCGGTGATTACGACAAGGCGACGGTCTATTATGAAAAGCTGTACAACAGCAGCCCGATCACGCTTTATTACAACTACTACCTGAACTGCCTCATCTTCACGAAAGATTTCAAGAAGGCGGAAAAGCTCGTTTCCAAACAGCAGAAAAGAAACCCGGCGGACCTGCGCGGCAAGGTGGACATGGGGCGCGTGTACCAGGCGGAAGGAGAAGATGACAAAGCGAAAAAAGAATTTTCCGCAGCGATCGACGGGATCAATTCCGGGACAAGCGCCAACAGCGTGATCGATCTTGCAAATTCTTTTCTGGGCATCAATGAAACCGATTACGCGATCAGCGCGCTGCTGAAAGGACGGAAGGAGCTGAAAGGCGTTTATTCGTTCAACATGGAGCTGGCCGAGATCTACAACATCAAAAAAGATTACCAGTCCATGGTGAATGAATACCTCGGGCTGCTCGATATTTCCGAAGGTTACAGGCAATCGGTGCAGAACAACCTGCAGGCCAAGATGGACGCCGACCAGGACAACAAGATCCAGCCGATCCTGAAAGACGAACTCATTAAACGTGCGCAGAAAGATCCCGACAAGATCATCTGGCCGGAAATGCTGATGTGGCTGTACATGCAGCAGAAGAATTTCTCAGCGGCGCTGGTGCAGGCCAGGGCGATCGACAAGCGCACGACGCATGACGGCAGCAACGTGATGGATCTTGCGGCAACGGCACGCGCGAACGGGGAATATGACGTCGCAACAGATGCGTACGATTACGTGATCGGCCTCGGCAAGAATGGAGACAATTACCGCAAGGCGCGCACGGAAAAGGTCAACACGAAATACGATAAGATCACCGTCGCGGGAAACTACACGCAGGCTGATCTGCTCGCGCTCGAGACGGAAATGAATTCCACGCTCGACGAGCTGGGCCGCGATGCGGGAACCGTTCCGCTCATGCGCACGCTGGCGCACCTCGAAGCGTTCTATCTTTTCAAAACAAAAGAGGCGATCTCCATTCTCGAACAGGCGATCGCGATGCCCGGCGTTACGCCGATGGACCAGGCGAACTGCAAGCTGGAGCTGGGCGACGTGCTGTTGCTGGACGGGCAGGTGTGGGAAGCTTCGCTCCGTTATTCGCAGGTGGAAAAAGCGTTCAAGTATGAACCGATCGGCGAGGAAGCGAAATTCCGCAATGCGAAAGTGGCGTTCTATATCGGTGATTTCAAGTGGGCGCAGGTGCAGCTCGACGTGCTGAAAGGCGCAACCTCCCGGCTCATCTCCAACGATGCGATGTATCTTTCGCTGCTCATCACCGATAATCTCGCGCTCGACAGCAACCCCGAACCGCTGCTGATGTTTGCGCGCGCCGACCTGCTCATTTTCCAGAACCGATTCGACAAAGCGACGCTCGAGCTCGATTCCATCGACAAGAAATATCCTTCGCATTCACTCGAGGACGATGTGCTCTACAAACGCTACGAGATCGCGGACAAGCAGCAGAAATACACGGATGCGGCCGGTTACCTCGACCAGATCCTGCAGAAATATCCTACGGATATTCTCGGCGATGATGCCATGTTCGGTCTTGCGCAACTTTACGATTACAAATTGAACGACAAAGACAAAGCGAAGAAGTATTACCTGCAGCTCATCACGGATTATCCCGGGAGCCTTTATGTCGTGGATGCGCGTAAACGTTACCGCATTCTCAACGGGGATAAAATCGCCAACTGATCATGATACTTTACAATGTAACTGTCAACATCGACGACTCCGTTCACGACGAATGGCTGAAGTGGATGAAAGAAACGCATATCCCGGATGTCGTGGCAACCGGGTGTTTTTCTTCCGGGACTATTTTCCGCCTGCTGGTGGAAGAGCAGAGCGGCACAAGCTATTCCATCCAGTACCGCGCCCCGAACATCGAGGCTGTGAAGCGTTACCTCGGGAGTTTTGCCGATAAGCTGCGCAGCGAACACACGGAAAAATTCAGGGACAAATTCACCGCGTTCCGCACCGTGCTGGAAGAAGTGTAATCCTTCCTGTATTCATTCATCATTTTAAATTTATCATTTGCAGTGATCGTTCGCGCCAAAAAACATCTCGGTCAGCATTTCCTGCGCGATGAGAACATTGCGAAAAAGATCGCGACAAGCCTGACGGGTTTTGGCAATTACCATCGCGTGCTCGAAGTAGGTCCCGGCATGGGTGTGCTC
>DASTSF010000060.1:0-2811 GCA_035760825.1 Bacteroidia bacterium | reverse complement strand
TATAAGCTTCGAATTCGGTGTGCCGGTGCGTCGGTTCCGCCGTGTCGAACACAACGGCGATATGTGTGGGCTGCTCTTTTTTGATGATCTCGAGCAGCGTATTGGTAAAGCCGAAAACGGCCGATGTGTTGAGCCCTTTTGAATTGATGCGCGGGTTATTGGCAAAAGCGAAATACGAACGGTAGATCAGCGCAAAAGCATCGAGGAGAAAAAGTTTTTTCTGCATTGTGAAAAGGATGAGAAACGAAGTTAAATCTTATTTGAGCAGGAGCAAAAACCAGACAGCCCTGACGCATTACTGCTCCAGGGCCGTCGGCGGAAACTACTACTAAGGGAAATCTTCAGCGTGAACCCTGCAGCGTATTCTGCTGCTCGTACCAGCTGTTGTATTCGTCGATCACTTTCTGTACGTCCGTGATCTCGTATTTTTTGTCGTCGTTCTGCACGCGCTGAACGAGATCCGTATTATCGCTCATCATTTCAGCCGCCAGCTTTTTGAATTTTCCCATCTTCACTTTCGTCAGGCCGGAATTGCTGCCGTCGTTCTTTTCCATGTAATAATCGCTGTCGACAACAAGATCATTGCCGCGCTGCACTTCATACTGGTATTCGAAAAGGATGATGCGTCCGTAGGAAAGCACCTTGAGAAAAGATTTCTCACCGTCCACATCACGCGCAAGGAATTTCACGTCGTCATAGCCGTACTCTTTCACCTGCTCGGGCTTGTAGGTTTTCTGCGCCTCACCCTGGCGGAAAGAGATCCTGGAAAACATATTCAGCTCTTTCTTCGTGTTCACATGAACATCGCCTTTGACGGAATCGCCGCTGGCAAGAATAACATAGCCCGGCTTCCAGACGAGCTCGGCGTGAAGCGAAAACCCGAATGATCCGGCAAGGAAAAGAAGGAGGAGAGAGAGGTGCTTTTTCATTTTTTTGCTGGTCAGGGAATCAAAGAAAAGACATGCCTGCCGCAAATGAAAGAGCGTGTTAGTATCTCTGCGAAAATGTTGAAAACTGCATTGTTTTTGTGAATAAAACCTTAACCCGGTTTCAGTTCACCGGCGGATTCTCATTGTAGATCACATCGACGAGAACCGCACCGACGGTGTTCAGCGTAACCGTATCGATGTTGTCCATCGTATCGCTGCGCTTGTGATGCCAGGGGGGATACGAATGCATCTGCATGTTGTAGTGGACGATGTCGATCGTGGGGATGTGCGCGTTCTGGTTCATGAAAAGATGATCGTCGGTCGTTTCTCCCGTGATGTCATTGGTGAAAATGCCACCGTAGCCCAAACGCGCCGCTGAGCTCCATACTTTTTCCACGATGTCCGCTGCATACTGGACACCGGTTCCTTCCCTCGGGAAAACGGCTCCCTTGCCGCCCACCATGTCGAGGAGAATGCCGTAACGCGCCGTATAATTCTGCGGCATGTGCGCCGTCCAGTATTGCGTGCCGAGGCACCACGTTTCGCTTACGCCGCCGTTGCTGCCCCAGTCTTCTGCATCGTCAAAAAGAAGATCGACGCCGATGTTCGGGTCTTTCTGCTGCAGCACGTTCGCGATCTCCAGCAGCACACCGACACCGCTTCCGCCGTCGTCCGCTCCGTCGAACGAGCTTTTGTGTGCCGTGCTGTCCGGATCTTCATCGGCCCACGGGCGCGTGTCCCAGTGCGCCATGAGAAGAATGCGGTCCTTGCGCTCCGGGTGGAACGCAGCGAAAATATTCTTGATCCCGATCGATTTTCCGTCGAACGTCACCACCTGCGCTTCCTGCACGTCTACCGCCAGGCCCGCTTTTTTCAGCTTTTGGGTGATGAATGCGGCGCAGTCGTCGTGCGCTTTCGTTCCGGGCACGCGCGGACCGAATCCCACCTGTGTTTTGATGTACTGGTAAGCGGAATCGCCGGAGAAGGCGGGACCTTTCACGCGTTGTTTTTCCGGCCGCGTATTGTTCGCCGCCGAATCTTCTTCGTGCGAGCGCGGGCTGTCGGGCGTGCACGAAGCAAGCGCGAAGAAAGTAACCGCGGTTATGATGATGATCTTTTTCATTGTGTATTCGCAGGATTTTCCCTCCGGGAAACGATGTAATTTACGATTTGAGCTCCCAGCCTGTTCCTTCCTTACCATCTTTTAACACGATGTGCAGCTTTCCCAGCTCGTCGCGGACGAGGTCGGACGTCTGGAAATCTTTTTTTGCACGCGCCTCCGCACGGATGCGGATGATGAGCTGCATAAGCCCTTCGGAAAGATCACCGGCCGATTCCATCATGTCGTCTTTAAGCCCGAGCACGCTGAACACAAAATCATGCATGGTTTTTTTCAGCGCGGAAATGTCTTTCGCGGTAAGAAACTCTTTCCCGTCGTTCACGGAATTGATGATGCGGACGGCATCGAACAGCTGCGCGATGAGAATGGGTGTGTTGAAATCGTCGTTCATCGCGTCCGTGCAGCGTCCGCGGAAACCCTCAACATCGAAGGTCGATTGTTCGCCCGCTTTCAGCTTGTCGAGAATACGCACGGCTTCCATCAGCTTCCGGAAACCTTTTTCAGACGCCTGCAGCGCTTCGTTGGAAAAATCAAGCGTGCTGGAATAATGCGTCTGCAGCATGAAGAAGCGCACCGTCATCGGCGAATAGCCTTTGTCCAGCGCGGGATGTTTCCCGTCGAGCTTCGCTTCGGTGAGATTGGCGGAACGCGAATCGGCGGCGAGCTTCTGCCCGGTGAAAAGCTCCACCGGTAAAAAAGAATTCCCGAGCGACTTCGACATTTTCTGCCCGTTCACGGTCAGCATGTTCGTATGTATCCAGT
>DASTSF010000059.1:0-2822 GCA_035760825.1 Bacteroidia bacterium | reverse complement strand
CCCCACTGGTCCGAGCCGCCCATCTGCAGCTTCACGCCCCGGTTCTTCCACAAATAGTAAAAGTCGTAGCCCTGCACGAGCTGGTAGGTGAATTCCGTGAACGACATTCCTTCGCGGTCTTCGCCGGCAATACGGTTCTTCACCGAATCTTTCGCCATCATGTAATTGACCGTAATGTGCTTGCCGGTGTCGCGGATGAATTCGAGGAACGACATATTTTTGAACCAGTCGTAATTGTTCACGATCTCCGCCGAATTTTCCCCGCAATTGAAATCGAGGAATTTTTCCAGCTGTCTTTTCTGGCAATCGAGGTTATGCCGGAGAATATCTTCCGACAGCAGGTTCCTCTCTGCCGATTTCCCGGAAGGATCGCCCACCATTCCCGTGGCTCCGCCCACCAGCGCGATCGGTTTATGACCGCAATTCTGGAAATGCAGGAGCGTCATGATCTGCACCATGTTGCCCACGCCCAGCGAGTCGGCCGTAGGATCGAAACCGATGTACCCGCGCACCATTTCCCTGTTCAGCAATTCCTCCGTTCCGGGCATGACATCCTGGAGCATTCTCCTCCAGCGCAGCTCTTCGATAAAGTTCTTTTTCATAGGTGGCAAAGGTAGAGATTAGGCGTGAGTCGTGAGACATCGGACGTAAGACGACATACGCGGGAAGCGGAAGCCGGAACGTGAAAACTGCGCTACCTTTGCGGCATGATACTCCTCACCGGCGGAACGGGACTGGTCGGTTCGCACATCGCGTACGAGCTGGCGAAGCAGGGAAAGCAATTGCGTGCGCTGAAGCGAAAGCAAAGCACGACCGCCGCGATCGAAAAAATATTCCGCCATTACGCCGGGAATGACGCTGAAAAGCTGCTGGGCCGGGTCGAATGGGTGGAAGGCGATCTGCTCGACGTGGGTTCGCTGGAAGATGCGCTCGAAGGAGTGACGCATGTCTTCCACGCGGCCGCGATGGTGTCCTTCCTTCCGGCGGACCGTAAAAAAATCGTTTCGTTCAACATCGACGGTACGGCCAATCTCGTGAACCTTTCGCTGGACGCCGGTGTGAAAAAATTCTGTCACGTCAGCTCCATCGCCGCGCTGGGAAAAAGCGTGAACGGGAAAATTGTAACGGAAGACACGTGGTGGAAAACCGATTCTTCGAATTCCTGGTACGCGATCAGCAAGTACGGCGCGGAGCGCGAAGTGTGGCGCGGAACACAGGAGGGTCTCGATGCCGTCATCGTGAGCCCGTCCATGATCCTGGGTCCGGGCGACGGGGAACGCAGCAGCACGCAGCTTTTTTCCGCGCTGCGCAAAGGACTGAAATGGTACACCGATGGCGTGAACGGTTACGTGGATGTGCGTGACGTAGCTGCCGCTGCCGTGAAGCTCATGTTCAGCGAAATAAAAAACGAACGCTTTATCCTCAGCGCGGAAAATCTTTCTTACCGTGCATTTGTCGACAAAGTGCTGAAAAATTTCAACCTCCCTGTGACGAAATTCCGTGCGGGGAAATTTCTCACCGGCATAGGGTGGAGAGCGGAGAAATTCCTTTCGGTCTTTTCAGGAAAACAGCCCCGCCTTACTCCCGAAACAACAGCCGCATCACACGAGAAAAACTATTACGACGGAAATCTCATTACGCGGAGAACGGATTTTACGTACAGGAACATGGATGAGACGATACGGGAAGTGTGCGGCTACTATTGTGAAACGTGAGCAGGAGACTTGCCGGCGGGATCGTTCTCTCCCTGATCATTCATCGATCATCATTAATTATTTCCCTGCCTGCACAGCGGCCTGCCTGCGGACGAGCTGCTCGATCACAGCGTCGTACATTTTATCGAGCACATCGGGGTGCTGCGTATACCATCGCAGGGAGCTTTCATATTGCGCCTGCGTAACGCCGTTCTTTTTGAAAACATCGTAGTACGGGATCTTTTTCGCGATGATCTGCTCCTGCACAACAGGCATGTTTACCTGTCCCGGGTTGCCGGCCTGCGGCCGCGGAAGCGGACCCACAGAATTCGACACGAGCGAAGCTTCGAGCAGGTGCACATCCACGAGCACACCGATCATCTTGTCTTCCGGGATGAGATCATCCGGTTTTCTATCCGCAACATTCCCCTTATGGCTGCACGATGCCACGAGCAAAACAAACACAGCAAGCAGGCGAAATCTCATGGGCACTAAGGTAGGAACACGAAACGTCGGGGAAAAGCGATATTTTTGTTAATATACCTAAACACACTGACCATGAAAAAATTCCTGATCGTTTCCGCGCTTGCCTTGTCAGGCACAACCGCCTTTTCGCAGATCGACAACGGAGTTCCTTCCGCCACGGGGAAAGGAGGCGCGTCAACGGCGCTGCTGCGCAACTGGGATGCGATCGGTATCAACCCCGCCAACCTGGGCTGGGCTGACAACTACAAATTTTCAGTCACCGTCGCGAATTTCGGTCTTACCGCGCAGTCGGACGCTTTCCAGTCGAAAACGCTGCGCAACGCATTGATCAGTCCGAACGATACATTCAATTCCGCCGACAAGCAGCTTTATGTAAAAGAATTCGATTCACCGAATGCGCTGAATTTCCAGGCCAACGTGAACTGGGGCGCTGCATCGTTCTACTTCCCGAAGATCGGCGGATTTGCGATCGGCGTACGCGACCGCATGTGGGGACACGTCGGACTGAACCAGAATGCATCGGATCTTATTTTCAACGGGATCAACGCCGCTGTGCTGCAGGACACGAACACTTACCACAAGACGCTGGGGCAAATCCTCGACAGCACCAACATTTCCTACCTGCATTACCGCGAGCTGAAT
>DASTSF010000058.1:0-6760 GCA_035760825.1 Bacteroidia bacterium | reverse complement strand
GGGGCGAAGAGGCGCTGCGCAAAGCGAAAGAGGAGAACCGGCTCATGCTGGTGAGCATCGGCTATTCGGCCTGCCACTGGTGCCACGTGATGGAACGCGAATCGTTCGAAGATGAAAAGGTGGCGCGCATCATGAATGATCATTTCGTCTGCATCAAGATCGACCGGGAAGAGCGTCCCGACATCGACCAGGTGTACATGAACGCGGTGCAGCTGATGACCAGCCACGGAGGCTGGCCGCTGAACTGTTTCACACTTCCGGATGGAAGACCGCTTTACGGCGGAACGTATTTCCCGAAGGAAAAATGGGTCGACACGCTGTTCGCGCTTGCAGATCTGTGGAAGAATGACGCGGAAAAATGCATGCAGTACGCGCAGGAGCTCACGCAGGGTGTGAAGCATTCGGAGCTGCCCGTGGCGGATGAGTCCGCCCCGGCGATCGCCGGAAATATTCTCGGGCTTTCCGTGGAGCAATGGTCGCTGCGCTTCGACAACAGCGAGGGTGGTCCTTCACGCGCGCCGAAATTCCCGTTGCCGAACAATTATCTTTTCCTGCTGCGCCAGGCGTTCTTCACGCAAAGCGAAAAAATAAAAAAACACGTCCTGCTCACGCTCGATAAAATGATGATGGGCGGGATTTACGACCAGGCGGGCGGAGGATTCGCGCGTTATTCAACCGACATGCTCTGGAAAGTTCCGCACTTCGAAAAAATGCTGTACGACAATGCGCAGCTCATTTCGCTGTATGCGGAAGCGTTCCGCTGGACGAAGAATGAAGCGTATAAAAATGTCGTGCATGAAACAGCTGAATTCGCCGAGCGGGAATTGTCGTCGCCTTCGGGTGCGTTTTATTCCGCGCTGGATGCCGATTCGGAAGGCGAGGAAGGAAAATTTTACGTGTGGGAACGGGAAGAAATGGAAAAATTGCTGGGTGAGGATTTCGGGCTTGCGGCGGATTATTTCAGCCTGGGAAATCTTTCCGGCGGAAAAAGCGGCATGGCGTACTGGGAAGACGGGAAATATATTTTGCTGCGGCGTGAGAGCGATGAAGCTTTTGCCCGGAAGCGCCACATGGAGGTTACAGCGCTGCAAAAGAAAATAAGCGGGATAAAAAACGTGCTGATGGCGCAGCGTGCGAAACGCATCCGCCCGGGTCTCGACGACAAAACGCTCGCTTCGTGGAATGCGCTCATGCTTCGCGGGCTGGTCGATGCTTACCAGATGGAAGGCGAAGAAAAATTCCTGCTGCGCGCGAAAAAAAATGCGGAATTCCTCCTCCGTGAAATGCTGCGGATGGAAGACGGGAAAGTGACGGGAATGTGGCATTCCTGGAAGAACGGCCGGGCGACGGTGAATGCTTTCCTGGAGGATTACGCGTTCGTCACCGATGCGTTCATCGCGCTGTACCAGGCGCAGTTCGAAGAGAAATGGCTCATGCTGGCGATCGCGCTCTGCGAATACGCCTGTGCGCATTTCGGTCATGAAGGATCGCCGCTGTTCTGCTTTACGAGCGATGAAGATCCGGCGCTCATTGCGCGGAAGATGGAAATTTCCGACAACGTCATCCCCGCTTCGAATTCCGCCATGGCGCGCAACCTGTTTTACCTCGGTCATTACACGGGAAGAACGGAATGGATCGCGCGTGCGGAGCAGATGCTCGCGCTCGTGCAGAAGGAAATTGTCGCTTACGGCGCGGGCTATTCCAACTGGATGATCCTGCAGCAGCATTTCGTTTTCCCGTTCCGCGAGATCGCGATTGTTGGTAACGCTGTTGATAAAACAGGAGCCGCCTTCCGGAAGCATTACCTTCCAAATCAAATCTTTGCAGGAAGCACGGGAAATTCCACGCTGCCGCTGACTGCAAACAGGTTCATAGAAGGGCGAACGCTCATTTATGTTTGTGAAAACAACACCTGCGGATTGCCTGTCGCTGCAGCTGAAGAAGCGCTGAAAAACATTCCCGGCTACGCGGGATGAAAGAACGGAAACGATTTTCAGGAGTACAGCCGGTCAATTTTCTGAGGTGCAACATAAGCGCTCCCGCCGTGATTTTTCTTTTCCTGCTGTTCCCGTATTCCGCTTTTGCACAGATGTTCCTTCCTGTAGACGATGATCCGTTCGGCGTTCCGGTGAAATTCAATCCCGACAGTGTCCGTCACCACAAAATAAAAAGCATCACGTGCAGTCTGCAGTACAAGCCCGATGAGCATATCATCGAGGACAAGGGATTGAAAGAATACTACCAGTTCGATTCGCTGGGCCGCATGGAATTCTACTGGCGCACGCGTGTGCACGATTATTCCCAGCGCGCGGTCGATCATCCCGCGGTTTACCGGCACGGAAGAATGGTGGCGCGCGCCTACACGGAATACAAATACATGTACACGTACGATACGATCTTCGTGAATTATTATTACGACAATTACCAGCGCCTCGTGTGCAGGCGGGAATGCGACGGTGATTATTACCACACCTGGTATTACATCTACAATACCGACGGAACGATCTCGCGGCAGACGCATTGCCGGGAATCGAACGTAGGGCTCGGTCATGCGAATTTCCGCCTCGGCGTGCAGACGATCATTTCGCAGGAAGATTTTTCCTACCAGAAATTTTCTTCCACGCAGATCAAGCAGCTTTGCCTGAATGACGAAGGCAAGCCTTATAAAACGACGATGATGATCCTCGATGAAAAAGGCCGCCCGCTCGACATCCGCGAAGAATACATGAGCGGCGGTGTGCGCATCGTCACGACGTGGAAATACGATTCGCTCGACCGTACGTCGGGTTATACGTACACATCGAACGCCGGATCCGAATTCACCGAAAACATACAGTACAATTATGATTCGCTCGGAAGAATGGCTTCTGTCATGCGTTACCAGGACGGGAACCTGAAAGATGAGTTCAATTACCTCTACAATGGAAATTCACAGGTAGCGTATGCGTACATCAACCGGCGGCACATTGAAAAGGCGATCGATATTGTGAAGATGGAAGTGGTCTATTGGGGATGAGTGAGCGGAAGAGTTGCAAAGTTGAAAAGCAGGAAACGAAAAGATTCGGGGGATCAGGAAATACTTCGGCTCATTTCGGCTTCAGAATTTCCGGCTGTTTTCAGAAAGTGATTTTATAGCTCGGTACGAGCAGGAATCCCGTCTGGTAATTCGTGACCACCTGGTTCAGCTTTGCGTTGTAGTCCTGCGTGAAAACATTTTTGTGGTTCGTGAAGTTCAGGCATTCGATCGACCATTGCTGCGTAATGTGTTTCCCGTTGCGGATGAAACCGATCTTCCCGTCCATGCGGAAATAGCCGGGGTAACGTTTGTCGTACGCCTGCGAATAATCGTAAACCGCTTCGCCCGCCAGTCCCGATGCGGCGAGATCGATGGGGATGTATCGCTTTCCGCCCGCTGCGTTTAATTTCAGGTCGAGCGCGATGGTGTTCTTCGCGTTGAGATGGAATTCTTTTCCGCCGAGGAGATTCACGACGTAGTTCCCGCTGAAGGCGGATTGTCTTTCCTTTCCATCGCTGGGTGTGAAATACGCTTTGTACAGCGAAGTGGTATACAGGAAATAAAATCCCTTGCTGTAGAATTTTTCAACCGTCAGCTCCACGCCGTAGTTTCTTCCTTTGCCGTTGTTCACGAGGCTGTCGATGCCGGGCGCATCGAAGTCGGCGCCTTCGTTGAGTCCTGAATAGATCGTGGAGCGCTGCAGCCCGGGAATGGAATAGAGATACTGGTAATAGGCTTCAGCTTTCAGGCGGAAATTCTTCGAGAAATTCCAGTCCCAGGAAACGACCGCATGCACGGCGCGCGAAAAATCGATGTTGCTGTTCGAGAGGTAATACGTCCCGTCCGGCAGCAATGTCTGGTTGAAATACGTGAACACGGTCTGCATCTGGCTGTGCATGCCTGCGCCGCAGCTGACGGATTGTTTTTCATTCAGCTGGTATTTCGCGCCGAGACGCGGCTCCACGCTCCACGAATTGTTCAGCAGCAGGACCTGCGAATGGATACCGAGGTTGAACGTGAAGCGGTCGGTGAAATGGTGCTGCCATTGCGAATACGCCTGCAGCAGCCACGTATGGTCTTTGATGTCGCGGATGCGGCGGAAATAATAAACGCCGTAGCTCGTGCTGTCGCGCAGGTTGATGAAGATGTTGTCGGCATACACGCCGGATTTCAGCGTGTTCTTCGCGCTGAATTTTTTCAGGAACGTGTAGTTCATCGTCAGCTTCGCCTGGCGGAAATCGCTGCCGTAGCTGCGCCAGAACGTGTGATCGACGAAAGAAACGGAATCGAGTTTGATGTAATTCTGCATGCCGCTCACGGCGATGTTCAGGCGGCTGTAGGCGTCCGAGGAAAAAATATAGCTGTGTGTGAATCCCGTTACACCGCTGCGTGTTCCGTAGTAGGTATCGAAACCGCCGATGGTGTAAAGATCGAGCTTCGTCGTGTCGCGCTTGCTGTCGAGCAGTTCGATGTAGCTCAATCCGCCCACGCCCCAGAAGGAAAAGTCGCCGAGCTTGTGCGTGGGGAACATGAGCTTGTACGAAAGGTCCTGGTATTTCGGAACGGCGTCGCCGATGCCGAACTGTTCGCCGAGCTTCTGGAAAACGGCAAGCGTGGAGTAACGGTAATTGATGAGGAACGATGCGCGGTGCTTTTTCGAGAAGGGGCCTTCCATTCCGCCTTCGAACCCGTTGAAGCCCACCTGGCCGATGAACTCGAACTTTTCATTGTTGCCGTTGCGCATGCGCAGGTCGAACACGCCGGCGAGCGCGTTGCCATATTCTGCGGGGAAGGCGCTTGTAAGGAAGTCGGAATTGTCGAGCACGTTGTTGTTGAGCATGCTCACAGGACCGCCGGTGCTGCCGAAGGAGCCGAAGTGATTCGGGTTGGGAATGTCCGCGCCGTTGAGCCGCCACAAAAGTCCGAGCGGTGAATTCCCGCGGATGACGACATCGTTGCGCGAATCATCGGCGCCGCTCACGCCCGCATAGTTGGAAGCCATGCGGGAAGGATCGCCGAGACTGCCGGCGTAGCGCTGTGTTTCCTCGATGGTGAACGAACGCGCGCTCACGGTACTCATGTCGTTGAGCGGTTTTCCTTTGTTCGCGTCGTCGGTGATCACCACTTCCTGCTGCTGCACCACGGATTCTTCCATTTCCACGTTCAGCACGACTTCTTTCCCCGAGCTCACGATCACCGTGATGTAAACATCCTTATAGCCGATGTATTTGAATTGCAAGGTGTGCCTTCCCACCGCGACATTTTCAAAACGGAATCCGCCGTTCACATCGGTTGTGGTGTTGCGCGGCGCCTGCCCGGTATCGGCGATGAGCACGATCACGCCCACCAGCTCGCTTTTCGTTTCATTGTCAACGACCGTTCCGCGCACGGTCTGCGTGGGCACCTGCGCGAAGGAAAACGCGGCCAGAAAGAAAAATGCAAGGGTAAGCAGGCGTTTCATGCGGTGCAAAAGTAGGAAAGCCGCATGAATTGAATTCAAATCATGCGGTTGCTGCTCACTTTCGGGGTTATCTCACCACCATCTTGCGCACCACCGCATTGTTTTCCGCGTCACTCACTTTTACGAAGTAAATGCCGGGTTTCAAAGCGTAAAGACTCAGCGTGTAGTTTTCTTCATCGAATTCCAGCTGCCCGACCATTCTCCCGGAAAGATCGCTCACTTCGATCGTTTTCGGTCCGGCGGAAAAATTCCGGGTACTGATGGTTATCGTACCCTGCGCGGGGTTGGGAAAAAGGTTCATCGTGTAAAGTGACGCTGCGAAATTTTCCACCGACGCCGGCGTGTTCACCTGGAACGCATCGACGTGCGCCTGCCAGTCTTTGTTGTTCGCCCCGGTCGATGTGTTATATGTTTCAAGGTCGTAGGAAACGTACAGCAGGTTGCCCACGCGGCACATCACCGGGCGGTGCGCGTTCAGTCCCGCGCTGTAAGGATTGTTCGTCACCGGCTGGAACAGCACCTGGTTCCAGTTCGCATCGTAAACGGCAATCGCGACATTGCCGTGGTTGTGATCGCCCGAATGGAAAGAAACGTAATAGTACGTGCCGTCCCACAAAATTCCCTGCGACCATTGCCCGTTGGGATTGATCTGCGTGGTGCTGATGTAATTGAAGTTCGCATCGTAAGTATAGCAATAGAGAACATGTGTCCCAATGTCGTCGGTGGAAACGATGTAGTAATTGTTGTTGTTGAAGATGCAGCTGGCTCCCCACGAATACGCCTGTGGCGGAAGGACCTGGTCGGGTGCAACGGGATTAAGGTTAAGGTCGTACTGGAAAAGGTGAACTTTCGGGTGATAGCTGGGCTGCGGCGGTGTGGTGGGCGGCGTGCAGCAGGTATCGTTCATTGCGCCGATGATGAGCTTGCCGTTGGTGTAATTCATCAGCTGGTCGATGTTGGAATCATGCGGGTCGAGCGTGATTACGACGCTGCTGATGAGATTGAAATTATCATCGAGCTTGCTCAGCTTGTACTGCAATGTTCCCGTGGCGGTGTTTCCGTAGTTTGTGAGGTGGTAATAGTTCGTATCCACCATTACCATTGCATAATCGCCTGCGCCGGGTGGACCGGGAAGTACGCCTTCGTTGCCGGTGAACGTCATCGTATTGTCATATTCCCGCCACCGGAATTCCTGCAGCATTCCGGGAGGCTGCGCAACGTTGTAATGACGCGCTGCGTACACGACGTAGAATTTATTCCGCGTGGGATGATGGAAAATGCGG
>DASTSF010000057.1:0-7878 GCA_035760825.1 Bacteroidia bacterium | reverse complement strand
ACTGGAGCTCCGTGTAGAACGGCACATAAAAATCCATCCACCAGTTGTTCGTTCCTTCCTGGTACTTCAGCTTTTCAAAAAGATACTGCAGCTGCTTCACCACTTTCAGGTTGATGCCGGTTTTGTTCCGGTAGCCCGCCTGAAGCGCGGTCTGCGAATTGATCGCATCGGTCACGTCGGCGAAGCATTTATCGCCGGACTCATCATCATCCAGCTTCTGGTCGGGATCCGGCTGGTAATCGCCCGTGACAAGATCCTCGATCGTCGTCACCACCTTTGGCGCTTTGTCCGAAGACGGATCGACCATCAGGAAATATTCGAACGACAGCACGGCCGGGATGATGCGCCCCTGCTCCGCGCACGATTTCCCCAGCATGAAATGACTTTGTGAATAATAGGGATTGATACGTACGGCTTCCTGGAACCACTTCTGCGCTTCCACGTAATTTTTCTGCTTGTAATACACCATGCCTTTGTTGTAATACAGCAGGTGCGCATACGGGAACAGGCCGATGGCCTTGTCGTACACTTTCAGCGCCGAATCGTACCGGTTCATTTCCTTGAGGGAAATGCCCATGTAGTTGTAAAAATCCACGTCGTACACCGAATGAAGGTCGAGTCCTTTCACGCAGGTCATCAGGCAGAGGCTGTCCTCGTCGTCGTCACTGTATGTGCGTGCAAGATCGCGCGTGATAACCGCGTAATTGGTATCATTCCGTCCGACGCGCTTGAATGTTTCTTCGGCTTTGCCGTATTTACCGAGATAATAGTAAAGGTTTCCTTCAAAAAGAAGCTGACCCGAATTAACGAGCTCTGCGTTCTGCTGACCCATTACAAAGGCCGGAAGTAAAAGGAGAAGGAGCGCCGGGAGGCGAAGAAATCTGGACATAAAGTACGTTTTATGTGGGTTACACAAATGTAATAATTCTGCTCCCAATGAAAAGTTACAGCCGGGAGTAAATGATTACCGTATTCTCAATGAATCCGCACAAAATCTGCAGCGATCACAACGTCACTGCCCGATCCTATTCATAAGATCGTTCACCGCCTGTTTGCGGTGGATCGAAAAGGTCTGCGTGTCTTCTTTCTCGAGCCAGAGGTAAAGCGCGAGCGCTTTCCTGTATTTCATTTTTGCAACCATTTCATCCGGGGAAAGATTTCCTTCTGCCGTAATTCCCTTGGCCAGCGCTTCCAGCTGTCCGAATGTAAAATGATGTTCTTTCGTAAGAAAAAGCGGGAGATCGTCCGGGTGAAATTTATCAATGACGGCGGCGTCCACCCCGAAATAAGTGAGGTAGGATTCCCGTATCTCGCCGAGCGCTTTCCCAAGTGCGGAAGGATCTGTAAGTCCCATGATCCGGCTGAGGACGCGCCCGTATTCTTCGATCATTCGCTGTATGTAATCGCGGCGGAGCATGGTGTCTGTACTTGTGTTTCCTGTTTCGCGTTTATTTTCCGTGATCAGTTCAATCGAAATCGACGTCGAACAGGAAACGGAATTGCCGGTGGTTCATCCGCTCCGGCGCGATGCGCACGAGGAAATTTCTCAGGTTGGAAAAAAGCGGGTGCTGCAGTTGCGCCAGCTGCCCGAACCGCCTCGAGGTGCGGATGATCCGCGCAGTGCGGGGAACGCGCACTTTTTCAAATTCACGGAGCGCCTCCTTCACATCGGGAAAGCGCTGGAGGTAAAGCGGGAGCAATACGGCATCTTCGATCGCCTGGCACGCGCCCTGCCCGAGATTGGGCGTCATCGCATGCGCGGCATCTCCCATCAGCAGCACTTTTCCGAAAGCAAAACGTTTCAGCGGCTTCAGGTCGAAAATGTCGTTTTTCAGGATCGCTTCGGGCCGGGTATTTTTCAGCACGTCATCGATGGGGCGGTGATAATCGAGAAAATGTTTCCGGAGATGAAGGATGGACCACGCGTCGTAGATCGGGTCGTTCTCCATTTTCGTATTGAGGCAGATGTACCAGTACACACGGTCGCCGCTGACCGGCACGAGCCCGACGCGCCCGCGTGCGCCCCACGTTTCCGTCATGGCGTCTTCGTCCATGGAACCCGGGAAATAGTTGGCAATGCCTCTCCAGCAGGTGTAACCGGCATAACGCGGAAGCGATTTGGGAACGAACTGCAGGCGCAGCGGGGAATGAATTCCGTCGCAGGCGAGGATAAGGTCCGCTTCCTCGCGTGTGTCGTCGCTGAAGTGAAGCACTTCCTTATCGCCGTGCGTGGTCGTCTGCACCGCCTTCTTCCCGAGGATGATCTTCTTGTTCGGAAAATTGCGCAGCAGGATCGCATGAAGATCGGCGCGGTGGATCGTGTAATTGATCACGTTGTAATCACCGGAAATTTTCCGGGAATCGTTTTCCACGAGCACTTCTCCTTCGGGATTGCAGATCATGACGCGGTCGAGAAAACGCCCGTATGTGCGCAGCTGCTCGCCGAGACCGATCTTTTCCAGCGCACGCATGGCGTTCGACGCCAGCGAAATTCCGGCACCGGACACGCGCAGCTCTTTCGCCGCTTCAAAAACCGTTACGTCATGACCTTTTTCGTGGAGTGCAACTGCAGCGGTAAGTCCCGCAATGCCTCCCCCGGAAATCGCGATTTTCATGGGAATACAATATTACCACTTCCCGCCGGAACCGCCCCCGCTGAATCCGCCCCCGCCGAAACCTCCGAAACCACCGCCGCCTCCGCCGCCAAAGCCTCCGCCACCGCCGAAACCGCCACCGAAATATCGTCCACCGCCCATTGTCATTCCGCCGCCGCCGCCGAGGAAAAAGCCAAAGAAGAGGCGGAGAATAATAAACAGGATAACCGCACCGATGAAAAATGCGATCGGGCTTGAAAATCTTTTCGGAGCCGGGTCGTGGTATTCGCCTTTCGCCATTTTCATCAGCTCGTCCGTGGCTTTGTCCAGCGCATCGTAATACTCGCCCGAAGCAAGGCCCGGCTTGAGGATGTCGTCGACGACGTGAATGGAACGCGTAGCGTTGATCTTCGCGTTGAGGCCGGTTCCCACGGCGATGAACACGTCACGGTTTCCTTCGCCGCCGGTCGGCTTGACCAGGATAACGACGCCGTTGTCGAATTTTTTCGAGCCTACGCCCCACTTGTTGCCGAGATCGGTGGCATATTCCCAGGCCGGGAGCCCGCCGAGATCGTCCACGATCACGATCGCGATCTGGTTCGAGGTCTCGTTGCTGAAATTTTCCAGCTTCGTTTCGAGCTGCTGCGTTTCCGTTTCGGAAAGGAACAACGGGAACTGCTGCGACAGGTTCACCACCAGCCGCGGCGGATCGGGCCTGGCGGGAATGCCGGGATATTGATCGTCGCCGGGCAATGCGAATACCGTTCCTTGTGCAAGAAGGAAAAATGAAAAGAGAAATAACCGGAAATATGTTTTCATTTTTCGATGCTGATTTCATCCGGTAATTCATTGCTGTCGCCTTCCTCCGGCGGGAAATAGTGTTCAAGCTGCCGCCCGGCTTCGGTGATGCCGCTGATCAATCCTTCGGTGAAGCGTCCTTCCCGAAACTCATTCTCCATTTTTTCACGCACCGAATGCCAGAAATCGCTTCCCACTTTTGCGTGGATGCCTTCGTCACCGATCACCGCGAACTTCCGGGAAACGACGGCGAGATAAAAAAGAACGCCGTTGCGCCGCTTCGTTTTTTTCATGCCGAGATGCGTGAACAGGCGCTGCGCGCATTTCACCGGGTCGCCAGCACAGCGCCTGCCGATGTGCACGCGAAGCTCGCCCGAGGTGTTTTTCTCGGCCGCTTCGATCGCTGCGCTGACCTGCTTTAGCTGTTCTTCGCTGAAAATATCTTTCACCGCTTATTTTGCGCTGTCTTTGAAATTGAAATTCACCTTCGGCGCCTTGTCTGCGCCCTGGTCGGCCTGGAAATACGGGAACGGCGAGAACCCGAACACACCCGCCCAGATGTTGCGCGGGAAACGCTGGATCATCGCGTTGAAGTCGGCCGCCTTGTTGTTGTAATCGCTGCGCGCCACCTGGATGCGGTTCTCCGTTTCGGAAATCTCCGCACGCAGCTCGGTGAACGCGGAATTCGTCTGCAGGTTCGGGTAGTTTTCCGACACCACCAGCAATCTTCCCAGCGCACTCGAGAGCGCACCCTGCGCCTGCTCGTATTGCTGCAGCGAAGCGGCGTCGAGCTTGGTGGGATCGACCGTCACTTTCGTGGCGCTGGCGCGTGCGTTGATCACGGCCTCGAGGGTTGATTTTTCAAAATCGCCCTGGCCCTGCACGGTGGCAACCAGGTTGGGGATCTTGTCGATGCGCAGCTGGTAGAACGTTTCCACGTTCTGCCATGTCTTGCGCACCTCCTCGCGTCCGTTGACCATGTTGTTGTACGCTCCGCATCCATTCATGAAAATGACAAGGATGACGAAGACGAATGTGAGTAATACGAAGGTTCCGCGTTTCATGTTTTTCAGTTATTATTTTGCAAGGTAGGGAAGTTGTTCTCTTGTTTTTGGTTACCTGCTTTCGTTTTATCAAACCCGAAACCCGAAACTTCCCCGCCTTCAACTTTTCACCCGATCATTTCCGTGCTGCGTTTGATAAAATTGGTGAGCTCTTCTCCTTTCAGCAGTCCCTGCGCGAGCAGCGCGAGGTCGGCGGCCTGCTTCGCGATCGCTTTTTTCTTTTCACCGTCGCTTTCCGCAAGGATCTTCGCCACGAGCGGGTGATTGGAATTCACCACGAGGTTGTGCATATCCGGCAGCTCACCGAACATGCCGCGGCTTCCGCCCGACAGCGCGCTCATGTCCTTCATGCGGCGCATGAATTCGGGACGCGTCACCATCATCGGCGGATCGGTGTCGAGCAGCGACTCGAACGTAACGGTGAATTTTTCCTTCGGCAGCACGTCTTCCACTGTCTTTTTGATCTCTTCCTGCTCCTTGTCGGAAAGCTTCGAAGGAATGCCGTCGTCTTTCTTCACGAGACGGTCGGCCACGTCGCTGTCCACGCGCACGAAGGACACATTTTCCAGTTTCGACTCGAGCGCGTTGATGTAATGCGGATCGATCATGCTGTCGAACACGAGCACATCGTAGCCGCGGGCTTTCGCCGCATCCACGAAGCTGTGCTGCTCTTCAGCGTTCATCGTGTAGAGGAAAACGACTTTGCTGTTCTTGTCCGTCTGCAGCGGCGCGATCTTCTCCCGGTATTCGTCGAGCGTGAAGAATTTCTTTTCCGTATTGCCGAGCAGCGCGAACTTCTTCGCACGGTCGTAGAACTTGTCGTCGCTGATCATGCCGTACTGCACGAAAATGCGGATGTCTTCCCATTTCGCTTCGAAGTCGGCGCGGTCTTTTTTGAAAAGCTCTTCGAGCTTGTCGGCCACTTTCTTCGTGATGTGCGAAGAGATCTTCTTCACGTTCGAATCGCTCAGCAGGTAGGAACGCGAAACGTTCAGCGGGATGTCCGGCGAATCGATCACACCGCGGAGCAGCGTGAGAAAATCGGGAACGATCTCTTCCACCGAATCCGTCACGAACACCTGGTTGCAGTAGAGCTGAATCTTTTCGCGCTGCGCCTCGAATGATTTTTTGATCTTCGGGAAATACAGGATGCCCGTAAGGTTGAACGGGTAGTCGACGTTGAGGTGGATCCAGAACAGCGGCTCCTCGAAATTCATCGGGTACAGCTCGCGGTAGAATTTTTTGTAATCCTCGTCGGTGAGATCGGCCGGCTTTTTCGTCCAGGCCGGGTTCGGGTTGTTGATCACCGTGGGAACGGTTTCCTTCACGGCGGGCTTTGTTTCTTTTCCGTCCGCATCTTTTTCCGCCGGCGTGATCTCTTCTTCGTGCTCGCCGAAACGGATCTCGACGGGAAGGAACTTGCAGTATTTCGTGAGTATGCCGCGGATGCGGGAATCTTCCAGGAACTCGAGCGAATCTTCAGCCACGTGCAGGATCACGTCCGTTCCGCGGCCCGCTTTTTCCGCGGGTTCTATGGTATAGTTCGGACTTCCGTCGCAGCTCCATTTCACGGCGGAAGCATCGTCTTTGTAGCTTTTCGTCACCAGCTCCACTTTCGCCGCCACCATGAACGCCGAATAAAATCCCAGACCGAAATGCCCGATGATGCCCTGCACGGCGTCGGTTTTGTCTTTGTATTTCTGCACGAACTCCTCCGCACCGGAAAACGCCACCTGCGTAATGTATTTTTCCACTTCCTCTTCCGTCATCCCTATGCCGTTATCCGAAACGGTGATCGTTTTGTTTTCCTTGTCCACCGACACGGTGACAGCCAGGGTGCCCAGCTCGCCGCTGTATTCGCCGAGCGAGGAAAGCGCTTTCAGCTTTTTGGAAGCGTCCACCGCATTCGACACCAGCTCGCGGAGAAAGATCTCGTGATCCGAATAGAGGAATTTCTTGATGATCGGGAAAATGTTTTCCGTTTGTACGTTGATGGTTCCTGTGCTCATATCGATTCTGAATGTTGGATTTTGTATGTTGAATTATGTTTTGGAGCGGTGACAGCTGTGCGTCAAAGTTACCAAGCTCCTGTCGTTTGCTTCAAGCCCCGGGCTTTCCGCGTCCGCCAGGGCTAACTTATTCCCGCCGGGCGCATCACATTCCCAAACCGTATGCCAGCCAGATTTCACTGACAGATTGACACATGCCGGTTTCCGGTTTTTCCTTCGGTGTCGATTGATCCCGGCATTACACGTTCATTTCATCGTTGAATTTCCTTACCCGCATCCAGTTTTTCTTCAGAATCATTTCCAATATTGCTTTATCCTAATCATCTCCGCCATGAAAAACGTTTTCTTTCCTCTTTTCATTCTCTTCGGTGTCATTGCCTCCGGCTTCGTGGTCGTCAAAACGGACAAGAACGAAAAGAAATTCACCGAAGACCTTATTCCCGACAGCGCCGTATTTTCCAGCACAGGACGCAACACGTATTTCATTCTCGAGCCGGGTTACCGTCTCGTGCTGAAAGGAATGGACGGGAAAGATTCCTCGACGCTCATCATCACCGTCCTGAATGAAACAAAAAAAGTGGGCGGTATCGAAACGCGCGTCGTGGAAGAAAATGAATCCGTGAACGGGAGAACGATCGAGATCTCGCGCAATTTTTTCGCCTGCTGCAAAAACAACAACAGCATTTATTATTTCGGCGAAGAAACCGACCTGTTTGACAAGGACGGGAACAAAATTCCGGGGAAAGATTCCTGGCTCGCCACAGGAAACAACAAACCCGGCCTGCAGATGCCCGGGCTCGTCCTGCTCGGCGCACGTTATTACCAGGAGATCGCACCGGGCATCGCGATGGACCGCGCGGAAATCCTCAGCACGGACAATGCATTCACGACGCCGTCAGGCACGTTTAAAAATGTGCTGAAGACCGAAGAGACCACGCCGCTCGAACCGCTGGAAAAAGAATACAAGCTGTACGCTCCCGGCATCGGGCTGATCAAAGACGAAGGACTCGTGCTGGTGCAGTACGGCTTCGTGAACTGAGCGTTCGCCCGCTTTTCCTTTTGATCATTCTCAGCGCACGCTGTGCGCAGCGTCATCGTTCCTCCCTGCCCGCGCGTCTACTTTTGAGACGTTCAAAAAACAGGAAGCGTGCTGCTCATTTTACTTCTTTCCTTTCTCGGTTTTTTCGGAGTCCTGTTCACATGGGTGCTGCTTGCGCCGGTTCGCCTCGACATCGACACCACGAAGAACCTGTACAGCTTTCGCGTCATCCCGTTCTTTCGTTTGCAGTGGATGACAGAACCGGTTCCGGGTCATGCTGAAATGTACATTTTCGGCGTGCGGAAAAAACTTTCCGTTCATACGCAGGAAGAAAGAAAAACGGTGAAGCCGGAAAAAAAAGCGAAACGGCGTTC
>DASTSF010000056.1:0-7816 GCA_035760825.1 Bacteroidia bacterium | reverse complement strand
AACTTCAGCCCTTCTTTACAATCCACACAACATGAACCGCTGCAAACTTCTTTTCGCTTTCCTGCTCGTTTTTCAATTTTCATTTGCGCAAAAAACAGCTTCCGGTTCCCCGGATCCGAAACCTACACCGGCCGCCGATCGTCTCGCCGGACTTGAAAAACGGAAAGCGCTCGCGGATAATTCCATTGTTTCCAACCTGCAGTTCCGCAACGTAGGTCCGGCCGTGATGAGCGGACGCGTGGTCGATATTGATGTCAACCCGGCCGACCCGACGATCTTTTACGTGGCCTATGCTTCCGGCGGCGTGTGGTTTACGGACAACAACGGAACGACGTTCACACCTGTGTTCGACAACAACATGCTCATTGACATAGGCGACATCGCGGTGAACTGGAAAGACCCGGCAAAGCCCGAGATCTGGGTGGGAACCGGGGAATGCAATTCGAGCCGTTCTTCGTATGCGGGAACAGGAATTTTCAAAAGCACCGACGGCGGAAAAACATGGCTGAACAAAGGCCTTCCCGAATCGCATCACATCGGGAAAATCCTTATCGACCCCACCGATCCGAAAACGGTCTATGTCGCGAGCATCGGTCATTTGTATTCCCCGAATAAAGAGCGCGGCGTTTTCAAGACCACCGACGGAGGAGAAACATGGAAACAGGTTTTGTTCATTGACGACAATACCGGCGTGATCGATCTGTTCATGGATCCGTCCGATCCGCGAGTCATTTACGCGAACGCCTGGCACCGCGAACGCCGTGCATGGAATTTCGTGGAGGGCGGAAGCAAATCCGGCATTTATAAAACCACCGACGGCGGCGAAAACTGGTCGCTGATCACCACAGCAGCAAGCGGATTTCCGCAGGGCGAAGGCGTGGGCCGGACGGGACTGAGCATTTTTCCCGGCAATACGAACATTATTTACGCGGTCGTCGATAACCAGGCGCAAGATACGTCCGTGAAAAAAGACGATAAGCTGCAGCCTTCCGATTTCCGTTCGATGACGAAGCAGCAGTTCCTCAGCCTCGACCGGAAAAAGCTGGAAGATTACCTGAAGCGGAATGATTTCCCGGAAAAATATTCGGCGGATTACGTCACGATGCAGGTCCGTAACGGGAAAATACTTCCGGTTGCGCTTGCCGATTATGTTTCCGACGCCAACAGCGATCTCTTCAACAAACCTATCATCGGTGCGGAAGTTTATCTTTCCGAAGACGGGGGAAAAACCTGGAAGAAGACGAACACCAGGCCGCTCGACATGATGTATTTCACCTACGGTTACTATTTCGGAAAAATATGGGTTTCGCCGTTCGATAAAAATGAAGTTTTCATCGGTGGCGTGACACTGCAGAAAAGCACGGACGGCGGAAAAACATTCGCGGTTACCGAGGGAGAAAACCAGCACGGCGATCACCATGCGCTCTGGCTCGACGCGTTTCGCAGGGGACATCTCATCAACGGCAACGACGGGGGCGTGAACATTTCATGGGACGACGGAAAGAACTGGTTCAAGGCGAACACACCGGCGGTGGGACAATTCTATTCCGTCAATGTCGATATGGCGAAGCCGTACAACGTTTACGGCGGATTGCAGGACAACGGCGTGTGGAGCGGACCGAGCACCTACCAGGCCAGCATGGAATGGTACAGCGAAGGCCGCTACCCGTACGAACGCCTGCTCGGCGGCGACGGCATGCAGGTGCAGGTAGATACGCGCGACAACAACACGATCTACACCGGTTTCCAGTTCGGTCATTATTTCCGCGTGGACAAGACGACGCACAAGGAGACGGAACTGAAAATAAACATCGATCTCGGCGACCAGCCGCTCCGGTTCAACTGGCAGGCGCCGATCTGGCTTTCGGCGCATAACCAGGACGTACTCTACATCGGCGCGCAGAAAGTATTTCGTTCGCTCGACCAGGGCGATCATTTCGAAGCGATCAGCGGCGACCTTACGCTCGGTGCAAAAACCGGCGACGTGCCGTACGGAACGATCTCCACCATTCATGAATCGCCGGTGAAGTTCGGGCTCATTTACGCCGGGAGCGACGACGGGCTCATTCACGTCACGAAAGACGGAGGCAGCACATGGACAAGAATTTCAGACAAGCTGCCCCAGCACATGCGCGTCAACCGGGTGATCGCGTCGTCGCACGTGGAAGGGCGCGTATATGCTGTCCTCAGCGGTTTCCAGTGGGACCATTTCAACCCGTACGTTTTTGTTTCCGAAGATTATGGAGCAAACTGGAAACAGATCGGAACTGATCTTCCCATGGAACCGGTGAACGTGATCCGGGAAGATCCTGAAAATGAAAACCTGCTTTTCGTCGGTACGGATAACGGGTTGTATGTTTCCGTCAACCGCGGAAGTTCGTTCATGCTCATGAACAATGGAATTCCGCCGGTGGCTGTTCATGATCTCGTTATCCAGCCGCGCGAGCATGATCTTGTTGTCGGCACGCACGGACGTTCCATCTACATCGGGAACATTTCTGCGCTCGAGCAGCTCACCGACAGCACCCTGAAGCAGGATCTCGTCCTCTTCGATCCGGGTCCCATCAAAACGCATTACGATTACATCGACACCGATCACGAACCGAAGCTCATCACGACGAACACGCTCGACCTCGCGATGTTCTCGAACCTCAGCGGTCCGTGCACGATCAGCCTGCTTTCCGCCGACGGGAACCATACATTCAGCATGTACAAAGACACGCTCGAAAAAGGTCTGAACTATTTTCACCGCGACATCACTGTCGACTCGCTTTACGGCGACAGCTACCAGTCGTGGCTCGACGACATCGGGGAAAAGGAAAAACCGGTGCAGCTTCCGAACGGCAGCTACGTGCTGAAACCCGGCGACTACATCATCGAAGTGAATTGCGGTTCGAAAACGAAGTCAGTGAAAATAAATATCCGCAAACCGAAAAGCCGGGAAAATATTCCGGCGCCTTCGCCGGGAGAAATGGAATGGAGAAAGGATTAAAAATTAAGCGGGGCCTGCCTTGCGCATTCTCCGGAAAAAATAAATCGCTTAATTTTAATTTATGCAGGAAGCAGAGATCATCCCCGACAACGACGATATGGAACGCGGAAAATTATCCGCTGTCCTCTCCTACTGTACGCTGGTCGGCTGGATCGTGGGCTATGTGCTGCACCAGGGAAACAAAACGGCCTATGCCGCATTTCATCTCCGGCAGTCGATCGGGCTGGCCGTTTCCGCGCTGGCGATCATGGTTGCGTTCTGGATGACGTTCGTTTTTCTTCCGTTCGGATGGATGGCGATGCGGATCGTCAATATTGCGTATCTTGTTTTTATGATCATTGGCATAATAAATGCAGCCAGTGGAAAAATGAAAAAACTCCCGCTTGCCGGTGATTTTTTCGATAAAATATTCAGCAGCATCAACTGACCACATGAAGAAAACACTGACCCTGCTCTTTTCCTGCCTGTCTGTTGCGGCGTTCTCGCAGTCTTACGACAAAGGCGCAAAAGTGATCGAAACCCGCTTTGACATCGGCACATTCCACACCCAGTCGCATGACAAAGTGAACAATACCAACAGCACCGGCGCGGCGGCGAGCAAGATCATCAGCGCTTCTTTCGATTACGGCGTTCTGCCCTGGCTGGGCGCGGGGATCAAATTCCAGTATGATAATTATTTTACGAGCAAGGACACGATAACGCACACGCCGCCGCAGGCAGACGAGATCGTCAAACCCAGCGTGCATGCGTTCGATCCTGCCGTGTTTGCCGACGTGCATTTCCTGCGGCGGGACCATGCCGACCTGCTGATCGGCGGGACCATCGGGCCTTCTTTTTTCAGCTACCACGAGAACGATGCATCGGATACACGCGCCAACGGCGTCGGCCTGTGGATCGATTTTCATTTCACTTCGCGTTTTTATTTCGGCGATCATTTCGGGATCAACCTCAGCGCCGGCTACAACAGCTTCAATTATCCCGACATGAAAGCGCAAAGCAGCACCGTTCCCTCCATCGATTCGTTTTCCCTGAAAGGATCCGGCGGTTATTTCGGCCTGGGACTGCAGTACCGTTTCGGTGACTGAGCGCATGAAATATTTCCTGCTTTTCCTGTTTGTGTTTCCCGCTGCGGTGACCGGCGCGCAGGAAACGGAAGATTCTGTCATCATCTGGCAGAAGAACCATTACCAGGATACGCTCGCGCCGTATTTCAGTCTCGTCGATGTGAACGGGAATGTATGGAACAGCGATTCGCTGCGCGGAAAGACCGTCGTGCTTAATTTCTGGTCGATCTATTGCCCGGCATGTTTTACCGAACTTCCGTCGATCAATAAAGTTCCCGCACAGTTCGATGCGGACAGCGTTATTTTTATTTCCGTCCTGTTTGAGAAAGGACCCAAAGTCGATTCCGTGATCGCGAAGAATCACTTTTCCTATCACCTGTGCGTGGACGGGAGACAGATCATGGGTGATTTTTACAACAATTGTTTCCCGACGCACATCATTATCGACCGGAACGGGATGATCCGTTATAACATCTGCGGGATGATCGACGAACAGGTGCTGGAGGATGCCCTCCGAAAAACAACCGCCGTCACGAAATAATTCCCGTTCATCCTATTTGCAATTTTTAAGAACGGTTGCGTTCAGCGTTGTCGTCAAACGCTTAACCAATCTCACTACTTTTATGGCCTACTTCGATATTGTGAAAAAAATAAAAAAATCAGGGCTTCTCCTATTCGCCGGAATATTCCTTTTCACGTCGTCGTTGCTCGCCCAGCGCAGCACACTTTCAGGCACCGTTACCGACAGCACCGGGCATAACCGCATTTTCGGGGCCATGCTCCTGCTGACGCGCGTCCAGGATTCAACCATTGCAGGCGGCGGAAGCACTGATTCCACCGGGCATTTCGTCATCACCAATGTCGCGCCGGGTCGTTATTCCCTGAAATGCCAGTATACAGGATACAAACCGAATACACGCATGATCAACATGCCGGATTCGAGCATCGATCTCGGGCGGATCCGTCTCACAGCAAGCGGGCACATGCTGAAGGAGATCGAAGTCATTGGCGGAGCCCAGGTCCGTGTGGCGCAGAACGGCGACACGACCACGTACAATGCGAACGGGTTCAAGACCAATCCCGATGCGAATGCGGAAGACCTCGTGAATAAAATGCCGGGCGTTACCAATGACGGCACGGGCATCAAAGTGCACGGTGAAGATGTGAAGCAGGTGCTGGTGAACGGAAAACCGTATTTCGGCGACGATCCGAATGCGGCGATGAAGAACATCCCGGCAGACATGGTCGACCAGGTGCAGATCTACGACAAAGCGAGCGACAACTCGCAGTTCACCGGCTTCGATGACGGCCAGTCGAAAAAAACGATCAACATCATCACGAAAAGCCAGAACGGAACATTTGGAAAAGTGTACGCGGGCTATGGAACAAATGACCGTTACAACGCAGGAGCGGCGCTGAACTTTCTGCACGGTGACCGGCGGCTGACGCTGCTCGGCATGTCGAACAACATCAACCAGCAGAATTTTTCCCTGTCGGATATTTCCGGCGCGGTCGGATCAACGAGGGGAAGCGGGCGAGGCGGTTATGTGCGTCCCGGAAGCGCAGCCGCAGGGTTTATGGTCGGCCAGCAGGATGGAATTTCCACCACCAATTCGTTCGGGCTGAATTACAGCGACAAGTGGGGAAGCAAAATGCAGGTCAGCGGAAGCTATTTCTTCAACGTGACGGACAACAGCAACAATTCCGACCTGACACGGAACTATTACACCGGGAGCGACAGCATTTTCCAATACAGGGAAACCAACACGGCGGCCACGCGCAATATCAATCACCGGTTCAATTTCCGTTTCGAATACACGATCGATTCGATGAATGCGCTGATCATCGCACCGCGGCTTACCTACCAGTATACCGATTACGCGAAGAATATCGACGGCAGCAACCTCGACGCTTTGCTTTCCTCCATCTCTTCCACAATGAGCAATGTTTCATCGCTCAATACAGCGTGGAACGCGGGCGGATCCGTCACCTACCGTCACCGTTTCGCGAAAGCGGGAAGAACACTTACAACAAGCCTGAACACAACCTGGAACAACCGTCTCGGGACCGGCACAAATTATTCGCAGAGCTACTATTCCGCGATCGACAGCAGCGGCATCGATCAGCACTCTTCCCTGTTCTCGAACGGGTATACGCTTTCCCCTTCTCTTTCCTGGACGGAGCCGGCCGGAAAAAAAGGACAGATGCTGTTCAGCTATTCGCCTTCTTTTTCCACGGGGATGCAGGATAAGAGCACGAATAATTTCGATGTTGCATCGGCCGATTACATCCTGCTTGACTCGAGCCTGTCGAATAAATACGCGTATACCTACAACACCCAGCGTGGCGGCGTGACGTACAAATGGGCGGGTGAAAAGCTGATGATCGCTTTCGGCGCCGATTACCAGAATGCCATGCTTTCCGGTTCACAGTCGTTCCCGCCCGCCGGTTCCATCAGCCGCTCTTTCAACAGCATTCTTCCCGACGGGCAGCTCAATTACAAATTTTCCAAGGGAACCAACCTGCGCATTCATTACCGCACGTCGAATGACGCGCCTTCGGTTTCGCAGTTGCAGGAAGTGGTGGACAATTCAAACCCGCTCCAGCTGAAAACCGGGAATTCCATTCTTCGCCAGGATTACCAGCACATGCTCATCGCGCATTACGGGAAAACCAATTTCGACAAAGCGACCGGGTTCTTTGTCTTTTTCTATGGTGTTCTTACGAACAATTACATTGCCAATTCCACTTACATCGCCGAAGCGGACACAACACTTCCCGGCGGGATCCTGCTGAAACGCGGAAGCCAGCTCTCGAAGCCAATCAACCTGAACGGTTACAAGAACGCGCGGCTGTTTTTCACCTACAGCCTGCCGCTGACGAAGATCAAAAGCAACCTCGGACTCACACTTTCGGGCGGATTCACATCCACTCCTTCGAAGATCAACCAGCAGCTCAACATTTCGAACACGTATAATGTCGGTCCCGGCCTTACGCTCAGCAGCAACATCAGCGAGAAAGTCGATTTCACGATCGCCTATAACGGCAGCTACAACATCGTGAACAATTCCTACTCCACGCAGTCCGACAATAATTATTTTTCGCACACCGCTTCCGCACGGTTCAACTGGATGTTCTATAAAGGATTCGTGTTCAATACCACGCTCGACCAGACCTTCTATTACGGCATCGGGAATTACAGCACGAACTTCCTGCTGTGGAACGCATCGCTCGGGTATAAATTTCTCAAGGACAAATCGCTTGACGTGAGAGTCAACGCGTTCGACATCCTGAAGCAGAACACCAGCGTTGCCAGGACGGTTACCGATACGTACATCGAGGACAGCCGCTCCAACACGCTGACGCAGTATTTCATGCTGACCGTCACCTGGAACATCCGTCACATGGATGCTCCTAAAAAGGATGGACAGGACAACAGCCAGGACCAGCAGAACCAGAATGGCGGCGGTGGTAACGGCCAGCACCAGCATCAGCACCAGGGCGGACAGAAATAAATTTCCCTGCCCGGATTATCTTTATTCCTCTTTTTGTTCCAATGGAAAACGTAACGTGTAAAGTTTCCGGAAAACAGGTTGCGCAGGCGGATGCACGGAAAGGTGAAGAGATCCAGGACCAGCTTTTCGAGCTGATCAGGGAAGATCACCCGGATTTCACGAAGGATTCGTTCATCTCGATCGCGCAGCTCACTCTCTACCGGAAAAAATACCTTGCCTCGCTGGTAACGGCTGAATTCGGCGAT
>DASTSF010000055.1:0-7115 GCA_035760825.1 Bacteroidia bacterium | reverse complement strand
CCACCCGTATACGCACCAGGTGAATTACCCGATGCTGGAAAACGGCAACCAGGTGATGATCAACATCTGCTGGTTCGAGCTCGATTCCTGCTGGAATGCAAGAAGCCGCATCGTGCTGAACGGCGGAAAGGACAAAAAGGGAAATCCTATTTCGATCACGCTCATCCGTTATCTTTCTTCGAAAGGATGGAAAAAAGATGCGGATGCGATGAGCAAGCTTACCGATGCGGAGATCCACGCCATCGAGAACGGGAAAACAAATGCGCTCGATTCCACGCGTTCCCCGTTCGGCCGCAGGATCTACCAGGTGATGTGGGAAATATACCACTACCTGCACGGCGCGAACCCGAGCGGGAATTCGGTCACCATGCGCATAGAGCTTTTCAAAACGTCACTGACGTGCTCGCGCGAGCACCTGCTGTTTGGCGTAGGAACCGGCGGGCAGGAAAAAGCGTTTGCGAACTGCTACCAGATCAACGGCACGATGCTCGACGAAGACTGGCGCTGGATGCATTCGCACAACCAGTTCCTCTCCTCGCTCGTGACACTCGGCATACCGGGACTTATCTTTTTCCTGCTGATGCTTTTCTATCCTGCTTCTTCCATGAAACGCTGGGGAAGCTTCCTGTTCCTTGCCTTCTTCATCGTGCTTTTCCTTTCGTTCATTGACGAGGACACGCTCGAAACTTCGCAGGGCGTGATCTTCTTCGCGTTCTTCAATTCGCTGTTCCTTTTCGCGATGCCATGGGGAAGTGCCGTCCGTCAAAAGGAAATGAAGGAACTGCCGGAGGAAAAACAGGGAGCGTAGAATTTTCAGGCAGCGGAAAAATCCTGCCGCAGCAATTTCCATTGCACGACCAGCCACAGCACGATGCAGGGCAATGCTTTCAGGCAATACGGTTTGATTATCTCGTCGCGGACAAAGGGAGGCATGAGATCCGTTGCGGCAAGAACCGTGAGAATGAAAACAAACCAGAGCAGGAACGTCCGCGGAACAGACGGCTTTTCCGCCGCACCGAAAATTCCCGCGCCGAAAACCGCGATCACGTAAGTCGGTGATTCCGCCTTGTGGTTGAAGATCACCACCCACAGCAGCACGGACGCAAGCAGCAGCAGGCGGAAATTATCTTCCTTCCACATTTTTTTCCGCACAAGCGGCAGCAGCAGCAGGATCATTCCCGGAACAAGGTAAACGCTGTCCGGCGCGGTGAACGAAAACCAGCGTTGCGTCAGCGTCATGAAAGAATAATTGAGCTCGTGGGCAGGATCGTTCGCAATAAGATGGAACCAGCTTTTGTATTGCGTGATAAGTCCGCCGAAACCGCAAACGGAAGCCGGCAGAAGACCGAGCGCGGCGAAGATGAGAATGCCCCATGCGAGGAATTGCATTTTCCGTTCGCTGAAAAGAAAAAATATTCCCGCAACGACCGCGAATATCTTGACATAAAAACCGAGACAGAGGAACAGCGCCGACTGCCACATCTTCTGCTCTTCCATCATGGCGTAAGCAAAAATGATGAGGCCCGCCATCAGGCCGTTGCTCTGGCAGTTCTGGATGGAGCCGAGCAATTCAATTCCTGCGAAAAGAAGAATGAATGCTTTGGCCCTGTCCGTTATTTTCAATCGCTGCACGGCGAAAAAAGGAACGAACGCATTGATGAAATTCCAGGCGAAAAGCCCGGCTGCTTTCGGAAGCCACCAGAACGGCGCCATGAAGAACGCGAACGTCGGGCTGTATTTGAACAGGTCGTTGTACTGGTCCGGGTGATACGCATACAGGTCGTTCCCGTGCGCAAGGTTGAAGAACGACCAGCGGAAAATGGTGAAGTTGTTCAGCGATGATTCGCCGAGCCACAGGCGGTGCAGCGTGGCGGCCGTCACGACCACCGCGTAGAGCGCAGCGAGAAATTTTTTGCTGCAGAGGAACGGATATTTTTCAAACAGCCTGTTCACGCGTTCTCTTTTTTCATGCGCCTGAGCTTGTCGTACTTCATCCATGTTTCCCATGCGCTGATGCGGCAGATGATGAAGCCGTATTTCCCGTCGAGGAACCCGAGCTTGATGAAATAATTACGGATGAACTTGGCCGCCGTTTTCACGAGAGCCAGGAAAATGCCGGAAGATTTTCCGCTCTGCCCCAACGCTTTCGCGGCGATGGTGGAAAATTTTTCAGCCTGCTGCCGGTGCTCATCGACGGAATAATAGCTGTAGTGCAGGATATTCCCGGGAAGGTGCTTCACCGTCGCGCCCGCGGCTGTCATCTCGTATTTGTCGTGCGGATTTACGCCTCCCCATTTTCCCTTCGTGCTGTCCCACAGGCGGAGCTTTGTATCGGGGTACCAGCCGCAATGGCGGATCCATTTTCCGCAATAGTTTGTCAGCCGGTTCATGGAATAGCCGTCGGCTGTTTTATTTTTTTTCACTTCACTGATGGCGCGTTTCAGTTCTTCGTCCGGCGCTTCGTCCGCATCGAGCGAAAGCACGAACGGGTAAGCGGCAAACGTGATCGCGCGGTTCTTCTGCTCTATATGCCCGTCGAAAGCATGCTGGAAAAAACGTGCTCCTTTTTCTTCGCAGATCTTTTTTGTGTTGTCGGAAGAAAAGGAATCGAGCACCACGATGTCGTCGGCGATGTCTTTCACGGAATCGAGACAACGGCCGATGTTCTTTTCTTCGTTGAAGGTAATGATGACGACGGAAAGTTTTCCGGGTGTGGACATGCCGGCGTAAATTTAAGCGATATGCGTGCACGGAAGGAAACGGCGAAACACAACCGCATGCCTGCCCGTCCTTTTCTTACTTTCGTTTTATGAGGCGGAACGTCCCACTGCTCTGTTTTTTCCTTCTTTCGGTGAACGCATGCCTTTGGGGACAGGCGTCGAAGATGCTCGACCGGGCGAAAGAATTTTCCAAAAACGGCAGTACCGATTCGGCGAGGAGCTGCTTCACGAAAGCCGTCAGCGAAGCGATCGATGAAAAAGATCCCGCGCTCGTCTGCAAAACGTATTTCGCGTTCGGCGATTTCATTTATTACCAGGGACAGATCGATGAATCCGCGACGCAGTATTTCAATGCGCTCAATGTAGCGCGGAGCAACCGGCTCGTCAAGCAGGAGCTGCTTGCGCTCCGCGATCTCGGCTGGTGCTACCGCGAGCTGGGGAGGAACGAGCAGGCGGCGCAGTATTACTACGAAGCGCTTTCCATCGCTTTTCAGAATAAAGATTACAAAGAGATGGCTTACTGCCACAGCTATATTTTCACGATGTACGACGTGGCGGGGAAGAATGATTCTTCCCTCGTGCATCTGCACGAGCTCGAAAAATACACGAAGCTCACGGGCGACAGCGATCTGCTTTACCTCACGAACACCAATTACGGGCTGTATTATTACGACACGAAAAATTACGGAGAAGCGATCCGCTATTTCGATATCTGCCGGCGCTTTCCGCGCCTGAACAACGATCCGCAGGAACTACTGCAGTATTACAACCGTTACGGCAACAGCCTGAAACACCTCGGGCGTGTGAAGGAAGGGATCGTTTACCTCGACTCCGCGCGCGCATACGCCGAGCAGCACAACGATCTTACACAGCAGTGGTACGCTTATCTCAATCTTTCGGACGCGTATTACGACGCGGGCATGTACCGGGAAGCGATGGATTACCTGCGCAAATACAACGACATCAATGATTCGATCGAATCGGTGGATGCCAGTGAAAAGATGGCGACCATGCAGGCGAAGTACGACGTGCAAAGCCGCGAGCAGAAGATAAAGCTGCTCAGCCAGGCCAGGGAAGCCGAAGCGCAAAAGCTGAATTTCATCATCGGCGTTTCCGTGCTCGGCTTCATCCTCCTCGTCATTTCCGTATTTGCGTTTTTCAATACGCGCAGGAAAAATTCGGAGCTGCGCATGCAGAAAGCGGAGATCGAGAACAAGACGGAAGAGCTGAACCGGCAGGCGGCGGAGATCGCGCGTTTCCGCACGCAGATGAACCCGCATTTCGTTTTCAACGCCGTGAATTCCCTGCAACGGTTCATCCTCACGAATGAGAAAGAAAAAGCACTGGCCGCCATTGCTGATTTTTCCTCGCTCATGCGGCAGACGCTTTACAATTCCGACAAATCCGTGATCACGCTGCAGGAAGAGATCGCCTTCCTCGAAAAATATGTGCTGTTCGAGCAGTTCCGTTTTGAAAATAAATTCTCATTCCGCGTGGAAACAGCGGGCGGCATACAGCCCGACGACACTTTCATTCCTCCTATGATCATCCAGCCGCTGGTCGAAAATGCCGTGCGGCATGGCGTGGTTCCGCTCACCGGCCCGGGTGAGATCGTGCTGCGCTTTTCCGTGGAAGGGCGTACGCTCGTGGTTTCCGTCCGCGACAACGGCGCCGGGCGGTCCGCTTCGGAAAAAATGAAGAACGCATCCTCCATGCACGAATCGAAAGGAACCAGCATCACGCGCATACGCGTGGCGCAATTCTGCCGCATGAACGGGGCGGATGAAAAAGATTCGTTCGTTATCAGCGACCTGAAAAATGCGAACGGGAGCGCGGCCGGGACAGAAGTCATTCTCCGCCTGCCGCTGGTCAGTCACTGAGCGCGCAGGCAGTCAACCATTCTTCATCATTTCACTCCCGCCGAAGCGCGGCAATCCGTCGTCATTTTGTTCACCTCGTCCATCGGGATCTTGCTTTGTTCCGCAGGGTCAGGACTTGCCGCCATCACTTTATCCACCCAGCAATCGCAGATCGCTTTCTGCTGGTCGTCGGTGAGCGCGGGATCTTTTCCGAACATGCAGTTCTTTTTCGCGTTGTCAATGTCCTGGTCGGTCCATTTTCCATGATCGGCTTTTTTTCCGCCGCAGGCATAGATGAATGCAGCAGCAAGCACAAGAGTTGCAGTAAATAAAATGGCGTTCTTTTTCATTTCAGTATGCGTTTAAGTGTTGTTAACTATTTCCCGGGTTTATTTTTTAATGCGTGATGACGAAACGGTTTCGTCCCAGCTGCTGTCATAACCTGTATAGTGAATGCGGTATTTCCCGTCCGCTTTCACTTCGAGGATCGTCGCAGGGAACCAGGATCCTTTCCAGTTCACCTGCACCTTGTCTCCTTTTGAAAATGAAGGAGCCGCATCTGCCGGTGCGGAAGAAGATGGAACGGGCTGCGCGTCATTCGGAGAACCTGCATCCGCCGAAGCAGCTGTATACACGAATGTCTTCCCTTTGCCTGTCTCCAGGCTGAACGAATTGTCAGACACTTTTGCGATCGTGTAACTGATGTCGAAGCCGATATTCACGATCAGCTGGTTTCCGTTTATTTTCCATTTGCTTTTCGAAACAGCATCCTGCAATGTTCCGTCAGAATAAAAAGTCATTTTGGAAAACGGGGCATCACCCTTATCCGGGGTCCACAGTTTCCCGGAAGAGGACGACAGCCAGTCGGGACGCACATTGGCAGCCGGGGCTGTGCTGGTCTGCGAAGATGGACCCGGATCATTCGCCGGGGCGTTCTCTTTTTTTCCTCCGCAGGAAAAAAGAAAAAAACACAGGGCCGCAGCCGAAGAAAAAACAAGGAGTTTTCTTTTCATAAGATTGTTTTTAATGTTGATCGATGATGAGAGGTAAAATCGTTCTGCTTTGCGGTGATACGATCTCCACGGAATAACATCCCGCAGGAAGGCCGGTTTGCAGCGTAACGTGATCGCCGGTGACCGTTCCCGCGGAAAAACACATCCTGCCCGTTACGTCATACACGCTGACGGTTCCTGCTGTCCATCCCCCGGGAAGACGGACAGTGAAGGAACCGGTGCAGGGATTGGGAAAAACGGTGAAGGGTTGAATTCCTGCCGGGCCGCTAATCCCGGTTGTGAGCTGGTAGGTGATCGAAAACTGTGTTGCCGCGTCATTCGGGTTTGTCGCCCCGTCAGCACATACGGCGGCGGGCACATCGACTGAAACAAGTCCCTGCGCAGAAGGAAGTATGTCCGCGGTGTACACGGTCCCGCTCACGGCAACAAAATTCGATGCCGTTCCGTTCGTGACGGCGATATCGCCAACAGTAAACCCGCTGACATTTTCCGAAAACGTGAACGTAACCGGGATAGGCGACGTGCTCGTCGGGTCGGGCGCTGTACTCATGATGACGACGGCCGGATGAACATCATCGTAAACGATGCTGAAGATATTCGATGCCGTATTTCCGTTCGACGCACCGTCCTGTGCTGCATTTCCGTTCACCTGCACGCTCACATTTCCGCCCGATGCAGGCGTGATGTCCGCGGTGTAAATGCTCCCGCTCACAGAAATGAAATTCGACGCCGTCCCGTTCGCAACAACAATATCACCGGCAGTAAACCCGCTGACGTTTTCCGAAAACGTGAACGTAACAGGAATCGGCGACATATTCGTCGGATCGGGCGCTGTGCTGCTGACGGAAACCGTGGGCGCCACTGCGTCGTAATCGATGATGAGCGTGTTGGATGAATTGTTGTAGTTGTTGTGGTTGTCGGTGCACAGCCCGTTAATGACTGTGTAATCGATCTGCCCGCTGGAAACGGAAGGAATAAGATCCGCGGTGAACGTCGTCGCATTGACCTGCACGACATTTCCCAGCGTGGCGTTGTTGGGATCACCGGGATTCGGGTTGAAGCCGTTGACCGGTTCCGAGAAAGTGATCGTGACGGGAACCGGGTCCTGGTTTGTCGGGCTCGAAACAGGAGTGGTGAGTGTGACATCCGGCGCGGTATTGTCAACCTGGTATTTCGCCCAGAACACGGAACTGCTTGTTTCCCCGGCAAGACTGATCACGTCGTAATCGAAACCGAAATTCGCCGTGTTGTAAAATGTTCCGCCGAGATAAATATCGCCCCCGCTGACGTGGATCTCTTTCGCATCTGCGTTCGCTTCCACGATCGAATAACCGGTTCCGAATTGCGCTGTCCCGGCCGAATTGTATTTCTGCACGAATATTCCGCCGCCCGGAGGAGTTCCGGTTACGTAGCTGTTCCCGCTGTTGTCGGCGTCGACACCGTTCAGGCGCGTGCCGGCTGTTTTCACCCATTGCGAAACCATCGAGGAATTGTATTTCCACAACCTGCCGCCATACGTGCTC
>DASTSF010000054.1:0-4446 GCA_035760825.1 Bacteroidia bacterium | reverse complement strand
GACTCCTTCGTGGTTTCGCTTCTTTTTCTCTTCACGGGTTTCGCCATTATCATTTACCTCAACCAGACATCGTGGCAACCGCGTGAACGCGATTACGCGTATGTCGGTTCTTTCTATGCGTTCGCTGCCTGGATCGGCCTGGGCGTGATCGCCGTATTCAACGGCCTGAAGAATTTCCTTACCGCGAAAACGGCGCTGATCGTCGCTTCATCCGTCAGCGCATTGTCACCGCTGCTGCTCTACACGCAGAACCTCGATGATCACAACCGGCACGGAAGAACGGTCGCGCGCGACGTGGCCGTCGATTTCCTCGAAAGCTGCGCACCCAACGCCATTCTTTTCACCTATGCTGACAACGACACGTTCCCGCTCTGGTATGCGCAGGAAGTGCTCGGTGTGCGGCGCGACGTGCGCATTGTCTGCCTTTCGCTCCTGCGCAGTGATTGGTACATCGACCAGGCGAAAAAGAAACAGTACACGTCCGATCCGCTGCCCGTGAGCTGGGATCACTGGAGCTACCGCGACGGAACACGCGATTACATGAACATCTTCGAAGATTCGGAAGACACGCTCGACCTGCGTTACGTGGATGAAAAAATGACGAGCGCGGATCCGGCCGACCGTTTCCTTTCGACTTACGGCGACACGCTGAATTACATTCCCACGCGGAACGTTTTCCTGCCGGTGAATAAAAAAGAATTCATGAAGAGCAGCACGCTCGAAGCGTCGCAGGAAAAAAATATCGCGGACACGGTCTTCTTCCGCCTGCGGGGAAATTACCTGCTGAAAGACCAGGAGATCGTGCTCGACATACTGGCGCATAACGACTGGAAACGCCCGGTGTATTTCGCGATGAACATGCCCCTCACCTGCTATGCGGGTCTCGATGATTACCTGCAGCTCGAAGGTCTTGCTTACCGTTTCGTCCCGGTAAAAAATCCGCGCCCGGACGGAGATTTCCAGTCGCGCCCGCTGGTGAACCTGCAGAAGTGCTACGACCTCGTCATGAATAAATTCGGCTGGGGCGGCATCAGCGACCTTTCCGTTTACGCCGATGAAACGTCGCAGCGCATGTTCTCCGATTACCTGCGCGGTTCCTGCTCGATGATCGCGACAGCGCTGGCGGAAGAAGGGAAATCAAAAGAAGCGCTGGGCGTCATTCGCAAATGTGTTTCCGGGATTCCCGGGGAGCAGGATGCGCCGGATCTTGCGTGGGATGAAATGGTGAACGCGGCTTACCTGGCAGGAGATGCTGCGCTCGCGGAGAAATTGGCAGAAGAAGGTTTCGATGAATACGAGCGATGCGTCATCTGGTATGGAACGCTTCCGCGCCTGCCGGGTGATTTCTCCGATAAGAAGAATGGCATGTTCACGCTCGCCGATTACGCGATGAACTATGGAGATTCCACGCTGTACAATGATTTCTGCCGGCGGATGAAAGCGTTCCGCTTCCAGGTGCCCGTACCGGATGCAGAAACAGATGACAACGATTCCGTGACAGATGATTCGATGAAGTGAGAGATTTATTTTCCGAATCCCAAACAGAAAAATTTAAAAGGGGGGAAGAACGAATAATGCACTGAAACAGTTCTCGGCTTCGCTCGAACTGACAGACTTCGCCCGAACGGACAGACTTCGCTCGAACGGACAGACTTCGCCCTAACGGACAGACTTCGCCCGAACGGACAGACTTCACCCGAACGGAAAATGATTTTCTTCCGCGACCTGGCGGGAACGGAAAACAACCCTAAACTCCCAACCCGAAACTTCCCAACTTCTCTTACGAAATCCTCCCCCAGTTCACTGAGCTGCTCTTTTCCCGGTTCATCTCTTTCACCATCGGCGCGTTTTCTTCCGACGACAGCATCGGGTCGTTATCGAGGATTTCCGCAGCGACCGTTCTCGCGTGCTGAAGAATCGGGGCGTCCCTCGAAATATCCGCGAGACGCAGGCCGGTGAGCCCGCTCTGCTGCGTGCCTTCGATGTCGCCCGGTCCGCGTAGCTTCAGGTCGACTTCCGCAATTTCAAAACCGTCATTCGTGCGCACCATCGTATCCATGCGCAGCTTCGATTCCCTGCCGAGCTTGTTGCCCGTCATGAGGATGCAGTACGACTGCTCCGCGCCTCTTCCCACGCGGCCCCGCAGCTGGTGCAATTGGGAAAGACCGAAACGTTCTGCGCTTTCGATCACCATCACCGACGCATTCGGGACGTTCACGCCGACTTCGATCACCGTTGTCGCGACCATGATGTTCGTTTCTCCTTTTACGAAACGCTGCATCTCGAAATCCTTGTCGGCCGGCTTCATGCGTCCGTGCACGATGCTGACGCGGTATTGCGGGAGCGGGAACGCGCGCGAAATGCTTTCATATCCGTCCATGAGATCTTTGTAATCCAGCTTCTCGCTTTCTTCAATGAGCGGGTAAACCACGTAGATCTGTCTCCCTTTTTCAATTTCTTCCTTCATAAAACCGAACACGCGCAATCGCTGCGAATCGTAAAAATGCACCGTGCGGATCGGTTTTCTTCCCGGCGGCAATTCGTTGATGACGGAAGAATCGAGATCGCCGTACAGCGTCATCGCGAGCGTCCGCGGGATCGGCGTTGCCGTCATGACGAGAATATGCGGCGGATTTTCATTCTTGCGCCAGAGCTTCGACCGCTGCTCCACGCCAAAACGGTGCTGCTCGTCGATCACCACCAGACCCAGGTTCATGAACTGCACTTCGTCCTCAATGAGCGCATGCGTGCCGATAAGAATATCCAGTTCGCCCGAACGCAGCCGCTCATGCAGCTTTTTCCGCTCCGGCCGCTTCGTGTTCCCGGTCAGCAGCCCGACCTGCACCGGCATGTCCTTCAGCAATTCCTTCAGCGTCTGGTAATGCTGCACGGCGAGAATTTCCGTGGGCGCCATGATGCACGCCTGGTAACCATTGTCGTTCGCGATGAGCATGCACATCAGCGCGACCACCGTTTTCCCGCTGCCCACATCGCCCTGCAGCAGGCGGTTCATCTGTTTCCCGGAACCGATATCGGCGCGGATCTCACGGATCACACGCTTCTGCGCTTCCGTCAGCGGGAAGGGAAGGTATTTGTTGTAAAATGTGTTGAACTTCTCGCCGACCTTTTCAAAATTGAACCCGCGCAGATTCTGCTGGCGCATTTTCTTTACCCGCAGCAGCCGCAGCTGCACGTACAGGAACTCTTCGAATTTTATTCTCGCCTGTGCGCGTTTCAGCAGGTGATGGTCAGAAGGAAAATGGATCTGCGCCAGCGCCTCCGCGCGTGAAAGCATTTTGAATTTACCGGTGACGCCGGCCGGAAGCGTTTCCCCGATCTTCCCTTCGGCCATTTGCACGAGCACTTTCATCAGCTTGAGAATTCCTTTCGTGTCGAGCCCTTTCATCTTCGCCTTTTCCGAAGAAGAATACATGGGCTGCAGCGCGCTCGCACGTTTCGTATTTTCTTCTTTCACTTCCTCCACCTCCGGGTGCGGGATCGTTATTTTCCCGTTGTACACGGAAGGACGTCCGAACACGATGTATTCTTTCCCGGGAAGGAATTTCCCCTGCAGCCATTTCAATCCCTGGAACCAGACTAGCTCCACGCTTCCGTGCGCATCCGTGAATTCAGCCGTCATCCGTTTCCCCTGTTTCTGCCCCACTACCTGCGGATGAAGAATGTGCCCGCGCAGCTGCACGAAAGGCATGTCGGCGTTTATTTCCGCGGTGCTGTAGAATTTCGTCCGGTCGACATAGCGGTACGGGTACCAGCGCAAAAGATCGCCGAAGGTGTGAATGCCGAATTCCGCTTTAAGGACTTTCGCACGTTCAGGACCAACGCCTTTGAGATATTCGACCGGTGTTTCGAGAAGGCTTTCCGCCACGGCAAGGATGAATGGAACGAAGATACGAATCCCGAAAAAAGGCCGTGTATTCCCGCATTCGTATATTAGCGCTGCACACTAAAAAACGCATCCGCTCTTGAATCCCGACGCGCTTATCGACAGGCTGATCTATCCCGGCGATCGCAGCGACCCGGATTCTTACCGCCGCGGAAAATTCTTCCTCATCTCGGTCTTCATTTTTTTCGACCTCAACCTGCTTGCCGGAATTTTTTACGGTGTGTCACACCACTCCGCACGCGATGTGCTCTTCATCACCCTCTCCATCGTTCCGCTTCTCATTCCGTTCCTGGTATACCCGAAGTACGGGCGCCGCGTTCTGCTCGTGAATGTGCTCGCGTTTCTCGGCACTTTTTTCACATTGCCGTTCACATACAAATATTCGGGCGGAATTTTCGCCAGCGATTTCGTCATCCTCATCGTCACCTCTGCGTGGATCTTCCTGAGCGCCGGCAAGATCAGCGGTTACGTATGGACTTCGCTGAACCTCGCTATCATCCTGTTTTTCTGGTACGCCGCTAATGCAGGATGGAAAAATTTCC
>DASTSF010000053.1:0-2450 GCA_035760825.1 Bacteroidia bacterium | reverse complement strand
GAACCCGGATGCCGGATCACTTCCATTCCCGATCTCGCCATTTATTCGAAATAACACATCAATTATCACCTGCCGTAAAGGATGCAGGGACAAACTGCTATTTTTGGAACGGATAAAAGCCATGACCGAACCCACCCGCTAAATTTCTGCCTGACGTATGGTTTTTGCCAGTCTTGTTTTCCTCTACATTTTCCTGCCGCTTAACCTCATCCTGTATTACGCATTAAAGGACAGCGTTTACAGGAATGCGCTGCTGACCATTTTTTCCCTTTTCTTTTACGCCTGGGGCGAACCCGTGTGGGTGTTCCTGCTCATCTTCACTTCGCTGGTGGATTACGCCAATGCACTTTTCATTGAGAAATACCGCGACACGAAATGGGCGAAGGCAGGACTTGTTTCTTCCGTGATCTTCAATCTCGGCATCCTGATGGTGTTCAAGTACAGCGGGTTTTTCGTGCAGAACCTGAATTTCATCACCGGCCTTTCCATCCCGGTTCCCGCATTCACGCTTCCCATCGGGATTTCCTTCTACACGTTCCAGTCGGTTTCCTATGTCGTCGATGTTTACCGGAGGGAAGTTCCCGCGCAGCGCGACTACATGAAGTTCCTGATGTTCGTGAGCCTCTACCACCAGCTCGTTGCCGGACCAATTGTACGTTATGTGCACATCGCGAACGAGATCGACTCGCGGAAATTCAACCTCAAGGACATCAGCGCGGGCGTCACCCGTTTCTGCATCGGGCTTTTCAAAAAAGTGTGCATTGCCAACGTGGCGGGACAATTCGTGGCAACGTATCTCGACGGCGATCTCACGAAGATCACGGGCGCGGAAGCGTGGTTCGGCATCCTGATGTACACGTTCCAGATCTATTTCGATTTTTCGGGCTATTCCGACATGGCGATCGGCCTGGGCCGGATGTTCGGGTTCCACTATTATGAAAATTTCAATTACCCGTACATCGCCAACACCGCAACGGAATTCTGGCGGCGCTGGCACATTTCGCTTTCCACCTGGTTCCGCGATTACATCTACATCCCGCTCGGCGGAAAATATAAATTCCAGGTCAGGAATCTCTTCATCGTTTGGTTTCTCACCGGCTTCTGGCACGGCGCAAGCTGGAATTTCATTCTGTGGGGATTATACTGGGGAACGCTGATCTTTCTCGAACGCATGTTCCTGTTCAAAGTGCTGGAAAAACTTCCCAAATTCATCTGGCACCTGTACCTCCTGTTCGCGGTCGTCATCGGCTGGACGCTTTTCTACTTTACCGATTTCGAACGTCTCGGGCAGTTTATGAACATCCTCTTCGGCCTTGCGCCGAATACGTTCTGGACGATGCCGCTGCAGGTGGTGCTGAAGGAAAACATGTTCTGGATCGCGATAACGGTTATTCTCTGCACGCCGGTTTACCGTTTCATCAACTGGTGGACGAAGGATTTTCTCGGTCGCCGGAAATGGCACCTGCTGTGGTACGGAACGATCGCCATCAACGTCGTGCTGCTGCTGCTTTCCACTGCGATGCTGGTGGAGAAGAGCTACAACCCGTTCATTTATTACCGCTTCTGAAAAACGAATTGACTAACTTTAATCGACAGCAAAATCACCGCTGAAATGAAATTCAACAACAGGAGATTTTATTCAAGGCTGAACATTTTCCTGTTCTCGGGACTGCTCATCGTGCTCGGGGTGCGGTTCTTTTTCGGCGAGCATAAAAAATTCTCGGAAGACGAAAAGCGCGATCTCGCCGTGATGCCGTCGTTCACGTGGAATACATTCTTCGACGGAAAATACATCGACAGCATCGACGATTACATTGCCGATCATTTCCCTTACCGCGATGAGTTCCTGAAAACCTCCTTCACGATGCGCGACAGCCGCGGGATAAAGGACAACGGCATTTCCTATTACCGAAAACCTGTTGTTCGGAAAGAGCCGCAGAACAAAGTGGATGTGAAAAAGTCCATGACCGCCGATACCGCTGCCGCAGCAGACACCACGGCCGAAGAGCCTGACGGAGCAGAAGAAGAAGACAACCTCCTCCTGTACAACGGTCACGCGATGGAAATTTTCGGGGGCAATGATAAAATGGCGAAAGCGTACGCCGATGTGATCAACAGCTACCAGGATGCGCTGAAAGGAAAAGTGAAGATCTACGATGTGGTCGTTCCCTCCTCCATCGAATTCAATTGCCCGCCCGGCTACAAGACGAACGAAAAGCGGAACATCGGCGCCATCTACAACAATCTTGCGCCCGGCGTTACCGGCGTGGATGCGTATTCGGCCATTGCGCCGCACAGGAACGAATACATTTATTTCCGCACGGACCATCACTGGACAGGACTCGGCGCGTATTATGCTTACACGGCAACAGCGCGCGACATGGGATTCACTCCGCTGGAGCTCGATCAGCTGGACAAACGCTACATCCCGAATTTCCTCGGCTCGCTTT
>DASTSF010000052.1:0-7473 GCA_035760825.1 Bacteroidia bacterium | reverse complement strand
TGTAGGAATATACAGGTGCTGTGACCAGCGTATCGATCGCCATGCCGGCCGTGGTGAGGATGGCGTGATGGAATCCTCCCTGCTTCAGTTTCGAAAAGCCGGGACAGATATGCGCATCGATGAAGACATCTTTCGAAGCTGTATAATTAAAATTGCAGAGGAAGCAGCCGTGGTGATTTTGCGCGCTGTCCGGGATGAATTTTCCCCACGGGAATTTCAGTTCCGTCGAATCTCCTCCGCGTGCGGCGTAGATCCATTCGACATTGCTCGGCAAACGGAATTCCGGGTTGCCCGTTTTCCATTTCAGGTCTTTATTGGCGATGGCTTCCTTCATGGATGTTGTGAACCACTCGCAGTACATTTCGGCTCCTTTGCGCGTGATGTTCACCGCCGGGAAATCATTATAGGTTTCGCTCTTCCAGTAAATGTCCTCGAACTCCGGGATCCCGAGGGCGCTCCAGCCGCCTTTCACGGGCCGTGCCGTCACGTAATCATCCTCGCGTCCCTGGATAAGAAGGTCATACAGGAACGTCCGGTATTCGAGGTTGGTCACTTCCGCACTTGCGATGTAAAAACCGTTCACTTTCCGCTGTTTCCCGTTTACGGAAGTAGTTCCTCCCGGAAGCGGCTGGTAAGACGGGAATTTCCGGCGGAAGACATCTTTCATCATGCCCAGCTTTTCCTTTGCACATTTTTTCTTTTGTGCGTCGGTAAGCACGGGAATATCGTCGTCGCCGATATACAGATCTTCCGGCATATGTGAATAAACGAGCTGATCCTGCGTCACGGGAAGAATGGATTCGCTTTCGGCCAGGACAGAATCCTTCTGCGACACGGCGGGCGACGGAGAGGAATTCGCCGCCGGCGGGGTGACCGTCACGGTAACAGCAGCGGAGACATTTTTCCCCGGGCTTTTCTCGGTTGTACGGAAGCCGGTGGAGTCGCCCGGAGCTGCGGATACTGCGGCCGTGTGCGGCTGTGGTTTTCCCGGTTGATGCGGGAAGAAATAATAAATGCAGGCCGTCGCGAGAAGGATGGCGATCGCAAGACCGGGCAGGCTGAAGAAGCGGGTATAGCCGCTGCTGCCGCCCAGTCGTCCCAGGAGCTCTTTTTCTTTGGAAGAAGAAACCGGGAGTAATTCTGTTGCAGAGAAAATATGAGTAGCCATGGTTTCTGTGTTTTTTTCGGTGAATAGCTGTTCCTGCTCCAGGAGGAGTAACCCGAGCGCTGCATCAAGCGTTTGTTCGTTGAAGCGGAAATTATCCTGCGTTTTCATGGTTTTCCTCTTGGATAAGTTTGATTTTTTCGTGGAGCGTTTCAGCCAGTTTCTTTTTCAGCCGCATGTAATACACTTTCAGCTGGTCCGCCGGTTTTCCGGTAAGCTTCGCGATCTCCGCATACGGGACGTCCTCGTTTCGCATCAGCAACAGCATGCGTTCCCAGTCGTCCAGCTTTTCCAGCTCTTTCCGCAGCAGCTGCATCACCGGCGAAGGAGGTGTTTCTTCCGGCAGCTCCGCTTCGGCGTGATGCGAGTCCTTCAGCGAAACGGTTTCGGGTGTTTTGTCTTTCCTGTCGCGGAAAAAATTGCGCAGGTAATTGATAAACACCGTGAAGACGAAAGCACCGAATTTCTGTTCGGATTCAAATTCATAACCCGGCGCCGTTTCCTTTATGCGGTAAAGCGTTTTGTACACCAGCTCCCACGCATCATCTTCATCCACGTTCCATTTTGCGACCGCATACGAATACAGCTTTCGTCCGTAACGTTCGTACAGGATCTTTACCGACCTCGCCGTTTTTTCCCTGATCAGGAGATATGTGGGTGTTTCGACGCTCATGTTCTTCGCTTCCGGATATAAGAACACGGAAAGGTAACAGTCCGGCCGTTTTCCGGTTTTCACTTCGCGCTTTTCGGTTGTTGCTTTGAGTTTGGAACCCGGAACTTTGAACCCGGAACCGGGAACCTGTATCCCGTCAGACTTTTCAGTATCTTCGTTATTCACACGATTCACATTTTCATAACGCATTATGTCTCTCTCCGTGCAGGAACAACGTGCAAAACCAGGAGGCGTTCCGGTTTCAGTAGCCCTCAGGGCCTGGGAACTGATGTGCACCGCCAAAGCCATGACCGAGATCTACGAAGCGAACCGCGAGGTCACTTCGAAATATGTGCACGCCACTTCACGCGGCCACGAAGCCATCCAGCTCGCCGTCGGACTGCAGCTCAAACCGCAGGATTTCCTTTCCGCGTATTACCGCGACGACAGCATCCTGCTCGGCATCGGTATGCAGCCGTACGAGCTCATGCTGCAGCTGCTCGCCAAGCGCGATGATCCGTTTTCCGGCGGAAGAACTTATTACAGCCACCCGAGCCTGAAGCGCGACGGGATGCCGAAGATCCCCATGCAAAGCTCGGCCACGGGAATGCAGGCGATCCCCAGCACCGGCGTCGCCATGGGCATACGTTATCTCGAAGAGGAAAAGCTCTCCGCCGATTACGGCGATGAAAAACCGGTCGTCGTCTGCTCTCTCGGCGATGCGTCGATCACGGAAGGCGAAGTGGCTGAAGCATTCCAGATGGCGGTGCTGAAAAAGCTGCCCATCCTGTATCTCGTGCAGGACAATGAATGGGACATTTCCGCCACTTCAAAGGAAACACGTGCGCAGGATGCGTCTGAATACGCGCGCGGGTTCAAAGGACTCGAAACGCGTCTCATCGACGGAACCGATTTCATGCGCAGCTACGAAACGGTGCGTGATATCCTGGCGATGATCCGCAAAGAACGCAGGCCGTTCCTGCTGCATGCAAAGGTTCCGCTGCTCAATCACCATACATCCGGCGTCCGGAAAGAATGGTACCGCAACGATCTCGAAGAAGCAGCGCGGAAAGATCCTTTTCCCAGGCTGCGCAACCAGCTGATCGTTTCCGGCATCGATCCGAAAGATATCGATGACATCAGGGTGCGTGCAGACGAACGCGTGGCGGAAGATTACGCAAAAGCTGTACAGGCGGAAGATCCCCGCCCCGAAGATCTTTTCAATTTCGATTTTGCACCGACGCCGGTGACGGAGGAAAAAGGTGTGCGCGAGCCGGAAGGAAAAGAAAAAACAGTGATGGTGGATTGCGCGCTGTTCGCCGTGCAGGAAATTCTTGCGAAGCACCCGGAAGCCTTGCTGTACGGGCAGGACGTGGGAGGAAGGCTCGGCGGCGTGTTCCGCGAAGCGGCGACCCTCGCACAGAAATTCGGCGACAACCGCGTTTTCAATACACCCATACAGGAAGCATTCATCATTGGCTCCACCGTCGGTATGTCTGCCGCGGGTTGCCGCCCGATCGTGGAAGTTCAGTTCGCCGATTATATCTGGCCCGGCCTCAACCAGCTGTTCACCGAGGTGAGCCGTTCATATTATCTCTCCAATGGAAAATGGCCGGTGAGCTGCGTGATACGTGTGCCCATCGGTGCATACGGCAGCGGCGGACCTTATCACAGCTCCAGCGTCGAGTCGGTGGTGTGCAACATCCGCGGTGTGAAAGTCGCGTATCCTTCCACCGGCGCTGACCTGAAAGGATTGCTGAAATCGGCGTTCTACGATCCGAACCCGGTGGTGATCTTCGAGCACAAGGGATTGTACTGGTCGAAGATCAAAGGAACCGAGGACGCGAAAACGATCGAACCTGACGAAGAATACGTGGTTCCCTTCGGGAAAGCGAGAATGGTGCTGGAAGCGGAAGCTTCGAAGAATGCAACCACGATGACCGTCATCACTTACGGCATGGGCGTTTACTGGGCGAAAAATGCCGCGAAAAATTTCCCCGGCCGCGTCGAGATCCTCGATCTCCGCACGCTGGTCCCGGTCGATGAAGAAGCTGTGTTCGCTTCCGTGCGGAAACATTCGCGCTGCCTCGTGCTGACGGAAGAGCCGTACAACAATGGTTTCGCACAGGCGATCTCCGGGCGTATTTCAAAATTCTGCTTCGAATCGCTGGACGCACCTGTCGATATCGTCGGCGCGGAAAACCTCCCGGCCATCCCGCTCAACTCCACGCTCGAGCATACCATGCTTCCCGATGCGGAAAAGGTAGCGGCTGCCATGGAAAAGCTGCTGGCATACTGAAAGTAATTTAACCGGTCGACCTGTTTTGGCGGAAAAGCGCAGCAACAAAAAACTCTGGATCAACGCGGTCACGTTTGCACTTGGTGCGGTGCTCCTTGTTTATCTGTACATCAAATACCGCGTTGCGCCTGACATCGCCTTTGCAAATCTTCCCGTGGAAACACTCGACGGGAAACCGGTTTCAATGACCGCTTACAAAGGCAAAGGATTGCTTGTCAATTTCTGGGGAACGTGGTGCCCGTCCTGTGTTGCGGAAATGCCTTCGATGCAGGAAGCGAACGCGCAGCTCGACACGTCGCGGGTGATGATCATTGCGATCTCGGATGAGGCGCCTTCCACCATTTCCGGTTTCGCAGAGAAAAAAAAATACGGCTTCCTGTTCCTGCACAGTAAAAAATCCTTGCAGGAGCTCGGGATAAGCACGTACCCCACCAGCTACCTCATCGACAGCAACGGGAAGGTGATCCTGACGAAGGTCGGCGAAACCGACTGGGCCGAACCGTCGATGGTGGAACGGCTGAAAGCGCTCGGCGGCGATTAGAATTTCGGGGACGATTTCCGTTCATCCTCATGGCCGCCCACTCGTAAAGTGCTTAACACATCTTAACTCGTTTTCGCATGCTTTTTGAGTAATTTCGTTGTTATTACTAAAAGAAGATTATGAAACGTTACAGAATAGCCCTTTTTGCCGTGCCGGCCATCATTGGCCTGTCGACCTTCATTTTCCTGGGAAGCCGCTGCGCTGCATTTCCCCAGCCCGTGAAGAACAATGTTAAAAAGGACAAGGCGCTCCTCAGCACCATGCTGAAGATCCTGGATAATAATCATTACCGTCCGGTCACGATCGATAATGATTTTTCGCACAAAGTGTACGACACGTATCTCAAACGTCTCGACTACCGGAAGCAGTTCTTTCTTCAGCCGGATATCGACATGCTGAAAAATAAATTCTACGACGGCATTGACGATGAGATCAAAGGATCCACGTTCGAATTTTTCGACAGCACCATCAGCATCCTGAACCGCAGGATCACCGAAGACAAAGTCTATTACACGGACGCCCTTGCGAAACCGTTCGATTTTTCCGTGAAGGAAAGCGTTCAGCTCGATCCGGAAAAATGTTCGTACCCGGCCGATAAAGCCGCGATGAAAGACAGCTGGAGGAAATACCTCAAATACCAGGTGATGGTGCGTTATGTCGATGCGAAAAAGAACCAGGACAAAGACCTGAACGACGACAAGAACCTCGACAAGACGAAAAAGTCCATCATCATGATGGTCGACAGCGCAGGGACGAAGATCAAAAAAGTGAAACCGGTGAAAGCCGATTCGACACTGGAACGGGAAGCAAGGATGAAAGTGAAGAAGCTGGAAGATGATTATTTCGACCGGCTGACGAAAGCGGAACATGACGATTACATGACTTCCTACCTGAACGTCATCGTCGGCATCTTCGATCCGCACACGGAATTTTTCCCGCCGAACGACAAGGAGAATTTCGACATCACCATGACCGGGCAGCTGAAAGGCATTGGTGCGACGCTGCAGGAAGACAACGGAAATATCAAAGTCACGAGCATTGTGCCCGGAAGTCCTTCGTGGAAGCAGGGACAGCTCAAGCCCGGCGACCTTATCCTTAAAGTTGCGCAGGGTGACCAGGAACCGGTGGACATCGTTGGCAAGCGCGTGGATGATGCCGTGAAGCTCATCCGCGGCGAAAAAGGAACGGAAGTTCGTCTTACCGTTCAGAAACCCGACGGTTCCATCATCGTCATCCCGATCATCCGCGACATCGTCGTGCTGGAGGAAACTTACGCGCAGAGCGCGATGATCGACCAGGACAAAAAGATCGGCTACATCCGCCTGCCCGGGTTCTACGCCGATTTCAGCCGCGATCACAGCTCCGGCCGCGCCTGTTCGGATGACGTGAAGAAAGAGCTCGAAAAGCTGAAGTCGGAAAACGTGAAAGGCGTTATTCTCGATCTCCGCGATAACGGCGGCGGATCATTGTACGAGGTGATCAAAATGGTGGGACTTTTCATCCCGCAGGGCCCGGTCGTGCAGGTGAAAACGCTCGCGCAGGGCATTGCCCCGTATGGTGATGATGATAACGGGAAAACCGTGTATGACGGGCCGCTCGTCGTGCTCATCAACGACAACAGCGCATCCGCTTCCGAAATTCTTGCGGCGGCGATACAGGATTACCACCGCGGACTTATCGTCGGAAGCTCGGCGTCCACATTCGGAAAAGGAACCGTGCAGAATTTCTACGATCTCGACGACACCTACAACGGGGACGATGATTTCGGAAAGCTCGGGTCTCTCAAGGTGACGATCCAGAAATTCTACCGCATCAACGGCGGCTCCACGCAGCTCAAAGGTGTTACGCCGGATATCGAGCTCCCGGGCTATTACGACTTCGATAAAACGGGTGAAAAAGATCTCGATTACCCGATGGAATGGGACCAGATCCCTTCCGCGAAATACGATATGTGGAAGAACGAGCCTGCATACGGCGCCCTGCAGAAAGCCAGTGCAGACCGCGTGGCGAAGAGCACGTATTTTGCGCTCATCAGGCAGAAAGAAGAGCAGCTCAAACGCGAGCGTGACAATACCGACGAATCGCTTTTCATTGACGATTACAAGGCGGAACGCCAGAAGATCGAAGATGAGAACAAAGCATTCAAGCCGCTCGAAGATCCCGTAAAAGGAATGAACGTTTCCATCCTTTCTTCCGACATGAAAGTGCTCAAAGGCGATACGGCCATGCTCGCACGCAAAAATGATTTCATCGACAAAGTGAAGAAAGATCCGTGGATCAGCGAAAGCGCCTGGATCGCTTCGGATATGAAAAAATAAAAAGCGGAAGGCAAAACAACGAATCCCGGTTCACGACGAGCCGGGATTTTTTTTTTCGAACGGTCAATGCTGCTCCTTGAATTTCGGATCCTGGATGAAGCTCATGTCCGTGAGCGTTCCCATAAAGGCGATAAGGTCCGATTTTTCCTGCGGCGTAAGCGGAATTCCCGTGTCCGGCGTCATCAGCGTATCGAGCGTCGGTCCTGCCTGCACGCCATCGGTGAAGAAATCCATGCACTGCTGCAGCGTGGTGAACCTTCCGTCGTGCATGTAGGGTCCGCTCAGCGCAACATTACGCAGCGTAGGTGTTCTGAATTTCAGCGAATCGGCCGGATCGAGCGTGATGTGCATGCGTCCCTCATCGTTCAGCGTGTTGTCGACAGGAAGGCCGATGTTGTGAAAACCTTCGTCGGTGAAAAGCGGTTCGGGGTGGCAGCCCGCGCATTTGGTGCGGAAGGTTGCAAGACCGTCGGCTTCCTGTGAGGTGAGCGAGGCTTC
>DASTSF010000051.1:0-9130 GCA_035760825.1 Bacteroidia bacterium | reverse complement strand
AGACAAAGCGAAGGATAGAGATAAACGGAAGCCATGTTCGGCAAATTCGGCGATGTCGGGACGGGCAGCTGGTACCAGTCGGTGTGCGAATAGCCGACGCATTCCACGTATTTCAGGTCGCACTGTGCGCCATTGTCGAGCCATTTTTCCCCGTTCACCATTTTCGCATACTCCGCAACGGTCATCCCGTACACAATGGGAACAGGATGAAGTCCCACGAACGATTTGAATTCCGGCTCGAGCACGGGCCCGTCCACGTAATAACCATTGGGATCCGGGCGGTCGAGGATGATGAACGTTTTATGCTGATCGGCGCAGGCCTGCATCACGTATGTCATCGTGGTGATGAATGTATAAAAACGGCAGCCCACATCCTGGATATCGTACACCACCACGTCAATGCCTTTCAGGTCTTTTACCGTCGGGCGGAGATGATCGCCGTACAATGAAATAACGGGAAGCCCGGTTTTTTTGTCGGTGGTATTTCCCACGTCTTCCCCGTTATCCGCGTCGCCGCGGAAACCATGTTCGGGGCAGAAAATCTTTTTCACCGCCACTTTAAGCGAAATGAGCGAATCCACCAGCGATGTTGAATTGATCATCGACGTCTGGTTGGCCACCACCGCCACCTTTTTTCCTTTCAGCCAGGGAAGATAAACATCCGTGCGCTCGGCACCCGTCTGTATATCCGCATCGGTTTTTTCTTCGTTGGTCTGTGCGCGGATCACGATCTGCGCGCGGGCGGATGAAAAGAAGAGGAGCGCAAGCAGGAAGGGAATGATTCGTTTCATAATACGGCAAGTGAAAGTAGGAAAAAACGCGCTACGCATCGGTTGAAAACCACCGGCAAATACCAGGCCGCCGATGCACACCCGCCGCGGTCCGCACTGAAAAACACCATGCTGAGAAGTGCTTACCTTTGGCCGATGCTGATCCGGCTTATCGCATTCCTGGGTTCCGGTTTTTCATTCTTCGAGCGGTTTGTTTCGCGGAGGATGCTTGTGCAGACGGATTCATCCGGCCGCATGTCGCGTCCCATCTCGCGGGTGGCCGTGGGCGGAATCGCGGTGGGGCTTGCGATCATGATCCTGACGCTGGCCGTGATGAACGGGTTCCAGCAGGAAATACGGCGCAAGGTGATCGGCTTCGGCTCGCACATCCAGATCACGGGATTCGACAACAACAATTCTTTCGAAACCGATTCCGTCAACCGTCACCAGCCGACAGTCGATGCGCTGCGCTCCATGCCGGGCATACGCCACATCCAGGTGTACGCCACCAAAGCGGGCATCATCAAATCGGGCGCCCAGCTTATGGGCGTTCTGCTGAAAGGCATCGATACGGATTTCGACTGGACCTTCTTCAAAAAAAACCTGAAAGAAGGGAACCTGTTCGTTCTTCCGCCGCGTACGCCGCAGCATCCTGATACGGCAACGGAAGATGTGCTGGTTTCGAAATACATTGCCGACAAGATGGAGCTGAAAGTGGGGAAGAAATTCAAAATGTTCTTCCTTCGCGACAACCGCACGCGCCCGCGTATTTTCCGCGTGGCGGGAATTTACGAAACGGGGCTCACCGACGGTTTCGACGACCGTTTCGTGCTGTGCGACATCCGCCAGATCCAGCAGCTCAACGACTGGGACAGCAGCCTGGTATCCGGCTTCGAAGTGCTGGTAAAGGATTTCAGCGATCTCGATACCGCGACGGCGGAAGTGAACAACACGATCGACATCAACCTGTATGCCCAGAGCATCCGCGAACTGAACCCGCAGATATTTTCCTGGCTCGACGTGCTCGATGTAAACGCGCTTATAATTATTACGCTCATGATCTTCGTGAGCATGATCAATATGATAAGCGCGCTTATTATTCTTATCCTCGACCGCACGAACATGATCGGGATACTGAAAGCGATGGGCGCGCGCAACATGAGCATACGGAAGATATTTTTCCTGCATGCGGTGCGACTGATCGCGTTCGGGATGCTGATCGGGAATATCCTCGGCCTGGCGCTCTGCTGGGTGCAGTGGAAATTCCAGCTCGTGTCGCTCGACCAGGAATCCTATTACCTGAAAACCGTTCCCATCGAGATCAACTGGACGTACTTCGCGCTGCTGAACGGCGCCGTCATGATCTGCTGCTGGGCCGCACTGATCCTTCCCTCGATGATCGTTTCCCGCATCACGCCGGTAAAAGCGATCCGTTTCAGCTGAAAAACACCGGACTTAATACAGAGTTTACATGACGCATTTACTTTTGCACCGTGCTGAAAAAGGTGCTTCCGTTCGTATTCACGCTCCTGCTGATCGCTTCGTGCCGTTATGATCATGTGCCGGATATAGCTGCGGTTCCTCCCGGCTGCGACACGCTTCATCCTTCATACCACAACTGCGTTGTCCCCATTCTCAAAGCGAACTGCTATTCCTGCCATTCCGATTCGGCGTCAAACCACGGGCAGTCTACGTTCGACATGGAAGATTTCACGCTGTTCAAAAACGAGCTGAATCTTTCTTACCAGGGCGACACGACCTACGGCTCGAAATTCATGGCCATCATCGGCCAGCGTCCGCTGATCATCCACATGCCGCCGACCGGAAAACTGCCGCAGCAGGATATCAACACCATCCAGCGCTGGGTGACCGCGCGTGCGCCGGAGAACTGAACACGCCGTATCCGGATATCAGCTGTGAAACCGGAGCGACACGCAGGAAGATCCGCCCATTCATGATTTATCATTTCAGGACACTTCCCGGATAACCCGTGTGGAAACTTATCTTTGCATACTCAAAATCCGTTTCCAGTGACTCCTGAAAAGCAAGTATTCGACAATATTCTCGGCACGATCGGCCACACGCCGCTTGTCCGCATCAACACCATCACCAAAGGGCTCACCAAAGCGAAAATTTACGCCAAGGTGGAAACTTTCAATCCCGGCAATTCGATCAAAGACCGCATGGCGCTGAAAATGATCGAAGACGCGGAAAAAGCAGGACTATTGAAACCCGGCGGAACCATCATCGAAGGGACTTCGGGTAACACGGGAATGGGCCTCGCCATTGCAGCGATCATCAAAGGATACAAATGCATTTTCACCACGACCGACAAACAGTCGAAAGAAAAAGTGGATGCGCTCCGCGCCTTCGGCGCTGAAGTGATCGTCTGCCCGACCAACGTCGATCCGGAAGATCCCCGTTCCTATTATTCCGTTTCGTCGCGGCTGGAAAAAGAGGTGAAGAATTCCTGGAAGCCGAACCAGTACGATAATCTTTCCAATTCGCAGGCGCATTATGAGCAGACCGGGCCGGAGATCTGGGAACAAACAGAAGGAAAGATCACGCACCTCGTCGTCGGTGTGGGAACAGGCGGAACGATCAGCGGCACCGCGAAATTCCTGAAAGAAAAAAATCCCGCCGTGAAAGTGTGGGGCATCGACACGTACGGTTCCGTTTTCAAGAAATACAAGGAAACGGGCATCTTTGACAAGAATGAAATTTACCCGTACATAACTGAAGGCATAGGCGAGGATTTTCTCCCGCAGAATGTCCGTTTCGACCTTATCGACCTGTTTGAAAAAGTGACGGACAAGGACGCCGCCGTCATGACGCGCCGCATTGCGCGGGAAGAAGGAATTTTCGCCGGCAACTCAGCCGGATCGGCGATGGCGGGACTCGTGCAGCTGGCGCCGAAGCTGAAGGACGACGATGTCGTTGTTGTGATATTCCACGATCACGGTACGCGTTACCTGGGCAAAATGTTCAACGACGACTGGATGCGCGAAAAAGGTTTCCTCGACGCAAAAGGACAAACAGCGAAAGACATTGTCGCCTCGCTGAAACACGCAAAGCTGGCTTCGGTTGAAACGAGCGAACCCATTTCGGCGGCAGTGAAGATGATGCGCGAAAATGATTTTTCACAGATGCCTGTCACGCAGAACGGAAGGATCGTGGGCGCCATCAACGAGCAGCAACTGTTCGACTGCCTCGTGCACAACCCGGAGAACAAAACAGCGCCCGTTGAAACCATCATGCAGCCGGCGTTCCCGTTCGCGGATATTTCAACGCCGGTGGAAGATCTTTCAACGATGATCACGCCTGAAAATCCTGCCGTGCTCGTGCGCGATTTCAAAACCGACGACACGTTCATCATCACGCGCCACGACATCATCAGGGCGCTCTGCTGACCGGGCGCACGGCAAAATCCCCTGCGGGAAAGCAGAATGCCTCCCGGAATTCACCCAAAAGAAAACCATGAGCTTCCCGCAGACATTCACCGACCAGATGGGAAGAGAAATCCATCTTCCCGCCCGACCGCAGCGTATCGTTTCCCTTGTTCCTTCGCAGACAGAGCTGCTGCATGATCTCGGTCTCGAACATGAAGTGGCCGGCATCACGAAATTCTGCATTCATCCCGAAAGCTGGTTCCGTTCGAAAAAACGCGTGGGCGGAACCAAGCAGCTGAACTTCGAGGCCATCCGTGCGCTGCAGCCCGATCTCATTATCGGCAACAAGGAAGAGAACGAGGAAGAACAGGTGCTTGCGCTGATGAATGAATTCCCCGTGTGGATGAGCGACATCCGGACGCTCGATGATGCGCTGGCGATGATCAAAGCGCTCGGGAACATTACAGGAACCGGTGAAAAAGCAGGCGCGATCGCAGGCGACATCCGTGAAAAATTTTCAGCGTTTGATCGCGAAGCCGCGTCTTTCCCGGAGAAAACAGTCGCCTATTTTATCTGGAAGAACCCGTTCATGGTGGCAGGAAACGGCACGTTCATTCATTCCATGCTCGGGCGCTGCGGATGGAAAAATGTCTTCTCGGATCTTCCCGGCCGTTATCCCGAAATAACGATACAGGACCTCCAGGAAAAAAATCCGGAGCTTGTCGTCCTGTCTTCCGAACCGTATCCTTTCGCGGAAAAGCATGTCGGGGAATTCTCGCTTCACCTGCCGCAAAGCAAAGTGATCGTCGCCGACGGGGAAATGTTCTCGTGGTACGGCTCCCGGCTGCGGCTTGCGCCCGGATATTTTTCAGCGCTGATCAAATCCCTCTGATCTCCTTTTCGACTTTCCAACCTTTCAACCTCCCAACCTTTCAACCTTTCCAACTCCCTCCCCGTTGGAGGTGAATTTAGTACCTTTATCTCTCGAAATTTCCCTATGCTCCGGAGCATTGCCGTACTTCTCTCCGCCCTTTTTTTTGCGACTTCCGTGAACGCACAGATCGTTCCCGACCGCGCACCCGTGCAGGTGGGCCCGGTCGATCAGCCGCAGGAAAAGGTGGGCGTGGTGCTCAGCGGCGGCGGCGCATCGGGACTGGCGCACATCGGCGTGCTGAAAGCGCTCGAGGAAAACAACATTCCCATCGATTACATCTGCGGGACTTCCATCGGTGCGCTGGTGGGCTGCCTCTACTGCATGGGCTATTCGCCGGCAGAGATCGAAACGCTGGTGAAAAGCGATGAGTTCAAAAGCTGGGCAACAGGAACGTTCCAGCCGAACCAGATCTATTATTTCAAGAAGAAGGACGACAATGCTTCGTGGATCACGTTCAAGCTTTCGCTCGACACGGCGCTCTCCACCAATCTTCCGACGAACATCATTTCACCGGTGCAGATGGATTTTGCGCTGATGGAAAAAACAGCGGGCGCTTCGGCTGCGTGCGGGAACAATTTCGACAGCCTGATGATCCCGTTCCGGTGCGTCGCTTCCGATGTGGCCAACAAGGAATCCGTCATTTTCCGCAACGGCGATCTCGGCCAGGCGGTGCGCGCTTCCATGTCGTACCCTTTCTACCTGAAACCGATCCGCGTGAACGGGAAACTGCTTTTCGACGGCGGCCTGTACAACAACTTTCCGTCGAACGTGATGTACGACGATTTCTTTCCTGATTTCATCATCGGCAGCAACGTGGCATCGCCTTTCCTCGAGCCGGACGAAGACAATCTTTATTCGCAGGTACGCGCCATGCTCACGAGCCGCACGGATTTCGATCCGAAATGCGAGAACGGCATCGTGGTGGAGCCGAATGCAGACTGGCTGGGTCTTTTCGATTTCGACAATCCCCAGCAGATTATCGACAGCGGTTATTATGCAACGATGCGCAAGATGGATTCCATCAAAGTTGCCGTGCAGCGCCGCAGCGATCCTTCCGTGCTCGCCGCAAAACGCGCGATGTTCCGTGCAAAAATGCCGCGCATCGTTTTCGACAACATCGATATCGAAGGACCGGGGCTGAAAAAACGGCAGGAAGCTTACGTGCGGCGAATGCTGCGCCACCGCAACCGTTTCGTCGACATTGAAACGCTGAAGCCCGGTTATTTCAGGCTGGCCGCCGACGACCAGATACAATCGATGTATCCCATCGCAAGCTACAACAAAACGACTGGCTATTTCGACCTGCGGCTCACGATCAAAAAAGAAAAAAAGGTCTTCACCGAATTGGGCGGAAACTTTTCAAACCGTCCTATTACCACGGGCTTCGTCGGCCTGCAGTATAATATTTTCAGCAATCCTTCCATCAGCCTCATGGGCAACGGCTATTTCGGAAAGCTGTACCAATCCGCGCAGGTACGCGCACGGATTGATTTTCCCACACGCATTCCGTTTTATCTCGAACCGATACTGACGTGGAACCGTTACGACTATTACCGATCGACACCGGTTTATTTTGTCGACACGCGGCCGCCTTACCTCAACCGCATCGACCAGTTCGGTGAGCTCGATCTGGGCTTCCCCATCCGCAACAAAGGAAAATTCGTGCTCGGTACAGGTGATGCCTTCGTGCGTTACCTGTATTACCAGACGTCGCAGTTTACTTCTGCCGACACGACCGACCGTACCGACCTTAGCATTCTCACGACGCATTTTGCCTACGAAAGGAACACGCTCAACCGGAAACAGTTCGCAACGTCGGGAACTTATTTTTCCATTCGCGGAAGATTTGTCCAGGCGGAAGAGTTCTATGATCCCGGTTCAACGGCGATCGGGGATGCTGAATACAGGAAGATCCACAACTGGCTCCAGTTCCGTCTTACGTACGATACGTATTTCAAGGAAAGAGGAAAATGGCGGCTTGGGTTTTACGGTGAAGCGGTGTACTCGAACCAGCCCTTCCTGCATAATTACACCTCTTCCATTCTCAGCGCACCGGCTTTCCTTCCCACAGCGGAAAGTCCGACATTTTTCATTCCGCAGTTCCACGCCTTCCAGTATGCCGGCGCCGGGCTGAAATCCGTTTTTGTTCTCTGGAAAAATATCGACCTGCGCTTCGAAGGATACGTGTTCATGCCTTACCAGGATATTGTTTCCGGTCCGGGCAATGTCGCGGAATACGCGGCGCCCCTCTCGATCTCGTCCATGCGCTACATGGGAATGGCTGCCGCCGTCTGGAACACGCCGCTCGGGCCGATCAGCTTAAGCCTGAATTATTACAGCCCGAAACAATACCCGTACAGCATTCTTTTCAACTTCGGCTATCTCATCTTCAACCGCAGTGCGCTCGACTGAAGCCGGGACAACCGCCTGTTAAATTTTGCTCTCACGCAAAATTTTTCGGGCAACCTGTTGACATTCTCGTTTTTTTATGAAGATATTTGCGCCGTTGAAAAAACAACACGTCTAACAATCTGATCCGACAGGTGAAATGAAACACCTCTTTTACATGGCGATCTCGATGATCAAGCAGGCCGTTCGCGTGAACCGCCGCCGCTATGTTTATGTGACGAACGTTGTATGTTCCTCTCCGAGGAGGACCTTCCGCAGCAGGATCTGATCGATCCGCAAATTCCTGGCAGCGGCTACGGTCCGCTACTCCCTTACCATTTATTCACTGCTTCTGCCCGCAACGGGTAAAGCGCATGTTTAACCGTCACGCATCGCCGTGACCAATCGTGTTTTCCTCATGGAAGATCACACGGAAGTAAAAGTGCTTGTCGCAGGTGCGCAGCACACGTCTTACGCGCAGGCGATCTGCGATGAAATGGAAGCGTCCGCCAAAGCGCGCGGCACCGGTATCGCCCGGCGTTCGCCGGATTACGTAGCGCAGAAAATGCTCGAAGGAAAAGCAGTAATCGCGCTTACTGTTTCCGGTAAATGGGCAGGCTTCTGCTACATCGAGACCTGGGGCCACGGGCAGTATGTGGCGAACTCGGGACTCATCGTCTCGCCGGATTTCCGGCGGAGCGGGCTGGCGCGGCGGATCAAGGAAGAAATTTTCCGGCTGTCGCGGAAAAAATATCCCGATGCAAAAATTTTCGGGCTCACCACCGGTCTCGCCGTGATGAAGATCAACAGCGATCTCGGTTACGAACCCGTCACCTATTCCGAGCTCACCGACGATGAGGCGTTCTGGAAAGGATGCCAGAGCTGTGTCAATTTCGAGATCCTGAAAAGCAAGGAACGCAAAAACTGTCTCTGTACCGCGATGCTGTTCGATCCCGCCGACCAGAAAAAATCTTCCAGGGAAACACCCGGCGAAAAATTCAGGCGCCGGTCGAAGCTCTACGACCGGTGGATGCGCATCAAGCAACATCGCCTGCTGAAAGGAATACGAAAAAATAAAAATTCGATCACCAGCCTGTTTTTCTGACATGAATATGAAAACAACCACTCCCGCGAAAGTCCTGCTCGCGTTCAGCGGCGGACTCGACACCAGCTTCTGTGCAACGTGGCTCTCCGCTGAAAAAGGTTTCGACGTGCACGCCGTTACCATCGATACCGGCGGGTTCACGGAAAACGAGCTGGCGGCCATCGAAAAACGCGCACATGATCTCGGCGTGAAATCGTTCGCCGTCATCGACGGAACGAAACGCTTTTATGAATCGTGCCTGCGCTTCCTCGTTTTCGGGAACATCCTGAAGAACGGAACGTACCCGCTTTCGGTCAGCGCCGAACGCGTGGTGCAGGCCATGCTGCTCGCGGAACATGCGCAGCTCACGGGCATCACGCACATTGCACACGGGAGCACGGGCGCCGGCAACGACCAGGTCCGCTTCGATATGCTGCTCGATATTCTCCTGCCGGGCGTGGAGATCATTACGCCCATCCGCGACCTGAAACTTTCCCGGCAGCAGGAGATCGATTACCTTGTTCAGCACGGATTTCATTTCGATTTCACCAAAGCGGCCTACTCG
>DASTSF010000050.1:0-8337 GCA_035760825.1 Bacteroidia bacterium | reverse complement strand
CACGCATACCGGGACGCCACAGGAGGGAAGCCGGAAGATCGAGGAACGTGGATTCCACAACTGCATTTTTTACAGGCACCTGGATGAGCGTGATGGCAGGCAGGGTACGGCAGCCGAAACCCCGTATTGAAAATTTTTCGGCAAGGATCCCCATCCCGAAACCTGTTGCATGCGGAGCAGCAGCGCACATTTCGAACATGAACCCGTAATTCACGGCCGTGAAACCATACGAGCGGCCCCCGAAAATACCTTGTGCGTTCATGTGAAAGCAAAGCAGGAACAGCACTGCTGCGAGTGAAATTTTCATAAGGAAAGAAAATCGTAAAGCTGTTCCGGCAGAAAGACGAAGAAAAAGGAAATCGTTGCCGGGAAGCCCGGGCGGCGCCAGATACATAAGATTTTTATGCATTTGTTTGCTTATACATAATATTCTTATGTATATTTACGTATGTATTCAAGCGAACTCATCCGGGGAACATTGAAAACGATTGTTCTCAAGCTGCTGAAAGAGGAAGGAAAAATGTATGGATACGAGATCACGCAGAAGGTGAAAGATCTTACGGCCGGCAAGATCCAGATCACCGAAGGCGCTCTCTATCCCACATTGCACAGTCTCGAAGCGGAAGGTTTTGTAACTACGGAAACCGTGCACATCGGCCGGCGCGTGCGGAAGTATTACAAGCTGACCACCGACGGACGTGCGACCGCGCGCAAAAAGCTCAGTGAAATGGCCGATTTCCTGGGGACGATGCGCATCCTTTTCGGCAGTGACGCGGGCATGAAGCATGCGTAGCCTGACGGAAGAACAGATCGATTTCATCCGTGAAGATATCCGCAGGCGCGGCGTCTTCACGGAATCGCTGCAGGAAGACCTCCTCGACCACATCTGCTGCTTTATCGAAGAGCAGCCCGATGATGCAGGGCCGTTCGGGGACGTCTACCGGCGGGCCCTGGACGCTTTTGGCGCGCAGGGACTCGGCGGCGTGCAGGATGAGCTGCTGTCTGTTTTTAACCACAAATATCTCAAGCCAATGAAAAAACTCATGTATATCTCGGGCGCCTTCGCCAGTATTGCACTGCTCGCCGGCGCGTTCTTCAAAATTCAGCACTGGCCGGGAGCGGGAATCCTGCTCGTGAGTGGTACGCTCGTGCTCACGTTCTTTTTCCTTCCGTTCATTTTTTATCTGCAGTTCAAAGAACAGACGGAGAAGAAAGGAAAAGTGATCACCGCCATCGGTATGCTCACCGCGATCATGCTTTGTGCGGGCGCCTTGTTCAAGATCATGCACTGGCCCGGAACGATCGTGATGATCGTCGGGTTTGCGCTGCTGTTCGTTGTTTTCCTTCCGCTCTACCTGATCAACGGTATCCGCAACCCGCTCACGAAGCTGACGTCGATGAGCAACGGTTTTCTCGTGGCGTGCATCGGCGGGAACATGATGCTGCTTTCCTTCCGCCAGCCGAGCTTCTCGATGACGGAATCGAATGCGCTCATCAGCCGGAAACAGGAATCGCTGCACAACGTTCTGCAGAAGCAATGGGAATCGCGGGCAGCAACACTTCCCGTCGCGTGCGGTGATGCCGTCAAAACATTCCGCGACAGTTGCGAAGCTGCACTCTTTCTTTTCCCGCAGGCGAATCCGCAGGACATCGTGGGCGACGGGGCGCTGACAGACCCCGAACTTCTTCCGCAATTTAACCAGCGGATCCGGGCGGATATCAATGCGCTGAACGCTGCCATGCAGCAGCAGAACGGCTGGCAGAAGATCGAACCTTCCGATTACGGATCGACCGTGCAGGGCAACCTGCGCTTCGAGATCCTGCAGCTGGAATGTGATGCGTATTTGCGCGCCTCAGCATTGAAGTAATAAGTAACGGAAAACGGCAGGAGATTTTTCCCGCCGTTTTTTCTTTTCATCAACGCACCACGCTCACATGACCGATGTAGTGATGGTCTTTTAAAAAGATATCGGTGATGTCGATCTTGTAGACGTACACATCTTCCTGCACTTTTTTCCCTTTATATGTTCCGTCCCAGCCCTGTGAAATGTCATCGGTCTGGTAAAAAAGATTTCCCCAGCGATCGAACACCATCATGTGGAATTTTTCTATGCCTGTTCCATAACCGGTGAATAATTCATCGAGCCCGTCGCCGTTCGGTGTGAATGCGTTCGGAACATAGAACGTGAAATCATCCAGCACGTTCAGTTCGCCGGTGGCCGTGTCCACGCAGCCGTAGCTGTTCGAAACGACGAGCGTGATGAAATAGCTTCCCGTATCCGCCGGGTACTGGTGCGAAGGATTCTGCAACGTACCCGTGTTGCCGTCGCCGAAATCCCATTGCCACGTTACCGCGCCCACCGACTGGTCGACGAAATCAGCCGTAGGATCGAGCGTCGTCACGGGAATGTTGTAGACGGAAAAACCGGCCAGCGGTGAAGGCCATACATCCACCACCTGCGAACCGGCCGCACTCTGCGAACATCCGTTCGACGTGGTGACGGAAAGCGTGACCGTGTACGTCCCGGGAATGCTGAATGTATGCACCGGATTTTGCACGGATGAAGTATCGCCGTCGCCGAAATTCCAGCTCCAGCCGGTGATGGTTCCGCTGTTGACGAACGACTGGTCCGTGAACCCAACCAGCAGCGGACCGCAGCCCTGGCTCGGCGTCTGCACGAACTGCGACATCACGTTTTCAACCGCAACTGTCACCGAATCCGTAACGAAAACATTCTGGCACACATCCCACACGGAAACAGTGTACGTGGTTGTCACTGCAGGTGAAACGCTCACGCTGCTGCCAGAAAGATTTCCCGGCTGCCACACGTAAGGTCCGCTGTTCGATGCGCTCGCGCTGACGGAAGTTGTTTGTCCTGCACAGATCAGCGTGCTGCCGGAAACAGACATCGTCACCGGCTGGTTGACTGTTACCGTCAGTGAATCGGAAGAAGAACATCCGTTCGCATCGACCGCATTCACCGTATAGGTTGCCGTTGAATTCGGCGCGACGGTAACAGAATTCGAAACGATCGCCCCGGGATTCCATGTGTAGGAAAAATTTCCGGCGCCGCCTGTTGCGCTGGCGAGCAGTGTCGCATTGCTGCCCGTGCAGATCGCAACATTCCCGCTGGTGGTCAGTGAAATTACCGGCGGCTCTGTGATCGTTACATTCACCGTATTCGTGCAGCCGCCGGTGTCGGAAATCGTAACGGTGTACGTTCCTGCGGAAAGATTGTTCGCCGTTGCGCTCGTTCCGCCGGAAGGCAGCCAATTGTAGCTATACGTTCCGCTGCCGCCGCTGGCATTTACGGTTGCACTGCCGTTCGTTCCACCGTTGCACAACACGTCGGTCTGCGCCGACAAAGAGCTGCTCATCGTTCCACTTCCGTTCACCTGCACACTGTCGGTCGACTGGCAGCCGTTTGCATCGGTGACGGTTACTGTATAATTCCCTGCGGCAAGATTCGTCGCGGAAGAAGCATTTCCCCCCGAAGGTTGCCAGGAATACAAAAATCCTCCTGCACCGCCGCCTGCATTCACGTCCGCACTTCCATTGCTGTTGCCGCAAGTTGCAGGAACGGCGGTAAGCGAAAGTGTAATGACGGGAGGTTCCGTGATCGCAACTGTTTGCGTGGACGAACAGGAAGCCTGGTCCGTTACTGTCACCGTATACATTCCCGCCGGGAGATTATTTGCGGTCGCGTTGTTTCCCCCGGACGGCGCCCATGAAAATGTATACGGACCTGTTCCGCCTGACGGATTGATCGTCGCTGTTCCATTCGTTCCGCCATTGCAGCTCACATCGTTCTGCGATGCGACAGCAATATTGAGCCCGCTGTTGTTCGCAATGGAAACCGTTTGTGTTCCCTGGCAACCGTTCGCATCCGTCACCGTGCACGTATAATTCCCGGCAGCAAGATTATTTTCCGTCGCTGCGTTTCCGCCGCTCGACCAAGCATAAGTGAAAGGTCCTGTCCCGTTGGAAATGGATACCGTCGCCGATCCGTTCGGATTTCCGCACGTGGCGGGAGAAGTTGTCGCCGACAAATTCAACCCGGTGTTCGCGTTGATCGTCAATGTCGCCGAATCAGAAAGCCCCAGACAGGACGTAACGACGAGCGTCACCGTGTAGCTTCCCTGCGCGTTGAATACGTGCGAAGGGTCCTGCAGTGAAGAAACATTGTTGACGCCGGAAGCGGGATCGCCGAAATTCCACGACCATGTATTGATGTCCGTGCAATTCGGCAGCGACTGGTCGGTGAACTGCACGGTCAGCGGCGCACAGCCGGATGTAGGCGTTCCGGTGAAGGCTGCGGTCGGTTTGTCGGGAGTATACTTCCACACGTCATTGAAAAAATTCGTATTCGAATTTGCGCCGCCGAACAGCCACAACCCCTGGTTGTTCTTCCACCCGACGGAACCCATTCTCCACGCAGGGTGATTCGCCGCATTGGGAACGGTCTGCGTTCCGTAAACTGCATTCTGGTTCCATGTGTTCGCGCCGCTCACCCAGGTCCATTCATTCGTCTGCACGTTGTATTTCCACAGGTCGTTGAAACCACCGGTTCCCCCGGGATTGATCGCGCCTCCGAACAGCCAGAGGTTTCCGCAGTCGTCGGTCCACCGCGTTCTGCATTCCATTCTCGACGGCGGCGTATTCGTTGCGGAAGGAACGCATTGCGCACCGTAGCTGCCGGGATCGTTGTTGATGTTCGTCCCGTTCATCCACGTCCACATGTTGGCCACCGGGTCATATTTCCAGAGATCGTTGTGACTTCCTCCGCCGGAAAAAAAAGAAGAATCATTTCCACCGAACAGCCAGAAATTCCCGGCGAGGTCTTTCCACGACGCGTACACCATTCTTCCTGAAGGAACATTCGTTGGCGACGCTACGCCCATCGTTCCCCAGTTACCCGCGGCAAAACCGAACTGGCTTCCGTTCATCCATGTCCACGTATTCGTTGCGATGTTGTAACGCCAGAGATCATTGAAATTCCCGTTTCCCTGCCCGCCGAAAAACCAGAGGTCGCCATTGTTGTCGACCCATGTCGCGGACGTTTCCGTCCGGTAGCTCGGTTCATTCGTGCTATTCGGAACGCCGATGGTGCCGTAGCTTCCCGCCGGGAACGCGGTGTTTTGTCCTTTCATCCACACCCATTCATTCAGCGTCATGTCGTATTTCCACAGGTCATTCCCGATCCCGGAAGGCGTGAAGCCGCCGAACAGCCACAGATTTCCCTGCAGGTCCGTCCACGTGGCCATCGCGTATTTGCGCGAGCCCGGCGTGTTGCCCGGCGCGGGAACTCCCTGTGTTCCGTACACGGGCATGATGTTCGACGTATTCGATCCGTTCATCCACGTCCACATGTTCGTTGCGGGATTGTACATCCAGAGATCGGCGTACGTGTTGTTCCCTACAAATTCGAATCCGCCGTACATCCAGAAACGTCCCTGGTTGTCGGTCCACTCCGCAGGCTCGTAACGCGCAGGCGGGTTGTTCGCCGGTGAAGCGACGCCCATCGTCCCGTAGCTGCCGGTGCTGTTCGCAGTGCTGCTCCCTTTCATCCATGTCCACACATTGTTCTGCGCATTTACGCTGCATGCAAAAAACGCCAGGACGACCGCCGCAAAAAATTTCCGTGAGCTTCCCATCTTAAAACCGTTTTTTGTGATCACCGCGTTCATTGCGTTCTTCTTCGTCATCATCTTCTTCTATCTCCCGCGTTTTCTTCCCTTTCGTATCGATGTAATATTTTTCATCTTTCTTATGCACGAGCGCTTCGCCGTTGTGAAATCCCGTCGCAAAATCATATTGCACGCCGATGGAAATCTTTCCGTCAGCGCTGACGAATCCCCATTTCCCATCCTGCTTTACCGCCGCAAGCCCGTCGCTGAAATCGGAAGCGTCATCGTATTGCGCGGGAATGATCATCTTCCCGCTTTGATCGATGAACCCGAACTTTCCGTTCACCTGCACCCGCGCACGTGCACAGGAAAAGTCCCCGGCCACCGCATATTGTTCTTCAATGACCGTCTCTCCTTTCGTATTGATAAACCCGTACTGCCCGTGCGTGCTCACTTTCGCCAGGCCTTCATGAAAGCAGGAGGCATCGTAAAAACGTTTTCCGAAAACATCTTCTCCTTTTTCATTGATGAAAAAACGTTCGCGCCCGAGCATCACGAGTGCGAAGCCTTCGCTGAATTCGCTGCCGTAATCATATTGCGGCGATACGACAATTTCCCCGGAGGCGTTTTTATACCCGGTTTTTCCTCCTTCGTAATACCGGGTGAGCTGTGCGCTCATCTTCACGGTTAAAAAGAGGAAGAGAAAAAAGAAAATGGTTTTTGTTCTCATGTTTTTCATTTAGCGGACAATGGTGACGTGACCCATGTATTGCCTGGTTGCCGGTTGAAGATCCGTAATGCCTGTGCCTGTTCCCCCGAATGTGTCGTTCATGCCATCGCCGTTAATGAGCTGGCAAGCGACAGGCGTCGTTTCTTCCGGTCCACCGAAAGCAGTAACAATATGAAGCGAATGATCCTGCGCAACAAAAAGCGGCACAATGCCGGAGCATCCCGTCACGACATCCTGTGCATTTCCACCGGGCTCTGCGACGAAATCGTATTCCGTCTTTTCATCGCAGGCATAATAACGCAGGTCGATATTATTGTAACCGTGGTTATAATTCACCACGGAATAATCGCGCGCATCCGGCACCTGCGCGGCGCCGCGGAAACAATTCACATGACTTTCCTTTTCTCCTTCAGCGCTGACGGAACGGCAGAGAACATCGGAAGGCCACTGTCCTTCGTTCTTCCTGAACACGGAAGGAAAGCGCGAGATTATTTCCGAAACAGAGGAAGAAGAAAGAGGAGTTCCGCCGGATGCATTAAAGGGGGAAATCACAGCCTGCGCTGACAATGTCATCGCGGCGGAAACTCCTGCAAGGAGATGGACGGGCAGGTATGTCTTCAGAAAAGGAGCCACCTTTTTTCAGAAACTCTCCTGCGGGGAAATTCATTGTCGTATAAATTTCCCCGGGTGTTTCTGTTCGTTGTTGGTTAGATTGATAAAATAAATACCGTGAGCGGGCAGGTTCCCTGCAGTAAAAACAGTAAGCGCGGTTATGATCGTCATTGCGATTTTTTCCATGCTGATTTTTAATAATAAACGATGATCATCCCGGAGGCGCCCCATCCTCCTGCCCCGGAGTTACCGCCGATGTATTCTCCGCCACCACCACCACCGCCGCCCGGCACGTTTCCGTTGGTTCCCTGTTTGCCCGAGATGAACGCAAAAGGCAATGCCCCGCCGGCAGCGCCTCCGCCACCTGCCATTCCTGCATCACCGCCGGGTCCGCCCATAGCCACCTGTGCCGACACCTGGCTGGACGATTGGGAAACCTGGCCGGAAACCTGGTTGCCCGACACGCATGTGCACGCCGACGTCCATCCGCCGAGCGCACCACTGGAGTTATGAATTCCGCCTGCACCACCCTGCACAACGACAAACGCACCGAATGAAGAATTTCCCCCGTTCGCACCGTTTGCACCGTCACCGAATCCGCCGGCACCACCCGAACCGATCGTAACCGGAACAGCAGTGCTTGGCGTGACTGTAACCAGCGCTTCGCAATAGCCGCCGCCGCCACCACCTGTTCCGCCTTCCGGCATGGAACCCGGCAGGCACACGGAACAACCTGCACCGCCTCCTCCGCCTCCGCTCCACACTTTCACGTATACCTGCGTCACACCTGCGGGAACATTGAACGTTCCGTTCGAAGTGAACACCATCATATTCTGGAAACCATCGGGACCGGTTGGTCCCGTCGCACCATTTGTTCCGTTAGTCCCGGCAGCTCCCGTCGGACCGGTAGATCCATTCGTTCCATTGGTTCCGGCGACACCCGTGGGACCTGTTACGCCGTTTGCTCCATTGGTTCCTGCTGCACCCGTGGGGCCGGCAGGACCTGCAGCGCCATTCGTACCATTGGTACCGTTCGTACCTGCAGCGCCGGTAGGACCCGTTGCACCATTCGTTCCGTTTGTTCCTGTGGCGCCAGTGGGACCCGTTGCGCCATTTATTCCATTGGTTCCTGCAACGCCGGTAGCGCCGGTGGCACCATTTGTTCCGTTAATTCCCGCTGCGCCCGTGGGACCAGTTGCTCCGTTCGCACCATTCGTTCCGTTTGTTCCCGCGACACCCGTCGGTCCGGTTACGCCATCCGCACCAGTCGGGCCGGCAGCGCCATTTGTTCCATTCGTTCCCGGTGCGCCGGTCGGACCTGTAGGGCCGACACCAAAACCTGTAGGACCCGTAACACCCATCGGTCC
>DASTSF010000049.1:0-6545 GCA_035760825.1 Bacteroidia bacterium | reverse complement strand
ATTTCACCAGCTCCACGTGAAGCTTGTGCATCAGGTGCTTCTTTTCTTTTTCCATTTTTTCTGCTGTTGTTCCTGTAAAGTACGGGAATTTTGCCGGGAAAGGACCGAAAACGATCATCCTTATCCGCTGGTGATCTGCCGTGCAAAAACGTCTCCGGAAGCCTGCCGTTTTTTTTCTTTTGCGCGAACCTGCCCTTGATAAGCAATAACGGACTCCTCCGCCTGCTATTTGTACGTAAGCGGATCTCGTTTCATAACGATAGGATTAAGTTGAATTTTGCTTTCCAGCTTCCTTATAGCTGAATTAGCCGTTCACACGAACAGGATGTGCGAACCTTCTCCCTGCGCCTGTTTATAAAAGTCGCCAACGGTCAGAACGCCGTCGATGTCATCGTACAGATCTTCCTTCCTGTAATGAAACATATCCATTGCCAGCTTGCAGCCCCACATCTTCACACCGGAAGCCTTCAGGATATCGAGGAATTCATGCACGCCCGGCATATCGATCCGTTCCATTTCTTTTTTCATCATGGACGTGGCAATACTTTCCATTCCCGGCAAACCGCCCAGGAGCGTAGGAATGTGCATCGCTGGATTGCCGACCGTTGCAATGTGCAGGTGCTCCAGCTTCTTTTTGTGAATGGCTTCCAGGCCGAAGAAGGTAAAGAACATTTCAGCTTCTATACCTTCCATCCGCGCACCGTTCGCCAGTATAAATGCGGCGTACACATTTTCCAATGTCGCTTTGGAAAGAATGATCAGCATTTTTTTTAATCCATTGTTGTTTTCGCTCATGACGTTCGGTTTTAAATGCAACTTACCGGCTTGGGAAGACCGGCGATCCTGGATGCTGTTTTGAGCGGACCTTTCGGGAACAGCGCATAAAATTCCTTTATGTCGATCACGCCGCTGTTCCGGATCTTGCGGATGCTCATCGGTATTTTCTTTTTGTATTGTTCCTGCAGGTAAGCGATCACTTCCCAGTGACGTTCGGAGAGAACGATCTGCTCTTCGCGGGCAATTTCACCGGCGATATCCCTGTTCCATTGTGAAAAATCAGTGAGGTAACCTTCTTCGTTAACCGAAACCGTTTTCCCGCTTATTGTTTTTTCCATGGTTCAATATGTTCAGCTGGTTTACTCAAAATGTTTTCCGCTCTCCTGCATTTCTGCGGATACGAACGGGATGTGCTTTCCTTTCAGCATCATGTTCCAGTAGATCCAGCGGAAAGCAAGTTTCCCGAAATGATTCATCTGGCTTTCATGCAGCAGACGGAATGGCCCGATGCCCGGAAAAGGAAATGTTCCTTCCACGGGTTCGTGCGTGTAATTGAAATCGACCAGCAGGGCTTTCCCGTCGCCGGTTTCGACAAAGCAATTGGCATGCCCGTCAAATTCCTCTTTCAACGGTTCTCCATTGATGTAATGCAGGATGTTTTCTGAAAGTATCCCGGATTCGAAATGCGCCACGGAACCCGCTTTCGAAGCAGGAACATTGCTCGCATCGCCGATCACGAAAATATTTTTCCACGCGTCCGATTGCAGCGTAGCCCTGTTTACAGGGACAAAGTTCAGCTCATCGCCGAGCCCGGAACGTGCAATGAACTCATCGCCTTTATTGGTGGGAACTGTTACCAGGAGATCGAACGGCACTTCCCGGTCGCCGTAATCAATGATCTTTTTATGCTCATTGTCTACTTTTTCAATGGCAAAATCACTTACGATGTGTATGTTTTTCTCCGCCAGCAGGTGACCGAGCTCTGCCGTTGCTTTGGGTTTCGTAAACGCTCCGCTCAGTGGCGTGACGAACGTGATCTCCACCTTATCCCGCATTTTCTTATGCCTGAAAAAAGACTCGGCAAGAAATGCGAACTCCAGCGGCGCAACCGGGCATTTGATGGGCATTTCCGTGATGTGCACGACGAGCTTTCCGCCTTCCCAGTTTTTCAGCTTATCCCGCAAAGCAAGCGCACCTTCGAACGTATAGAAATCAAAGATGCTGTTGCGCCATTCCTTTCCGTTCATGCCTTCCACTTCTTCAGGGGCGATCTTCGAACCAGTGGCTATGATAAGCAGGTCATACGGGAGGCATTCTCCATCGTCCAGAAGTACATGGTTTTCCGCGGGAACGATCTTGTTAATTTTTTTCCGGACAAGGTTCACGCCGGCAGGAATAAATTCGCTGACCGGTCTCGTAATTTCTCCCGGAGTATAGGCATCAAACGGAAGGAACAGGAAACCGGGCTGGTAATAATGCGTCTCGCATTCATCCACGATGGTGATTTTCCATTTCCCTTTTTCCAGCTCTTTTTCAAGCCGGTTCGCCATCATCGTTCCTGCAGTGCCTGCTCCGAGTATGACCAATCGTTTTGCCGGTGTGTCCACGTTCCTGTAACTGAACTTTTAAAATGAAGGGGCGGAGATAACGCTGCAAAAATGTCCCGCTTCAGAAAAAAAGCTAATGACAAGTCTCACGACACATTGTGATTTACTTCAGCCCGGGAAAATCGTCTTCCGGTAGCATTTCATATCCACCGGGCGAACACGGAAAGTTCCGGTTCCTGCCACAACGTATTTTTCGGGAACAGCCGGAAACTGTATTGATAAACGCCGGGATTTTCCATGGCAACAGCGGCGGAGTAACAGAGTTTACCCGGCACCGGTTCGGACGGGTCGAGTTCCCGTTTCATCACGATTCTCCTGTTTCCCTGTTTCGCATCCGTGAATACAATCTCGACACCGATGTTTCCCGGCGGAACAGTTCCACCGGAAAGGATGACTTCCATTTCCATTTTTTCTCCGACCGGAAATGGTTTCTGTGTCGCATTATGGACCTTCACCGATTGAACCTCGATCGTGTTCCACGATTTACGTATCAGTTCCTTCCACGCGGCGAGTTTCGCTGCGTTTTCAAATTCATTGCTGCCAAGGAAGCGGAACCGGGTGAGCAGCGGCGCGTAATATGCCGATCCATATTGCTGCAATGCTCTTTGCATGGAATAAGCCGGGATGATGTGAGCAAACGATTTTTTCATTCGTTCTACCCAGGAGACGGGGATATTCTGCGCATTCCTCCGGAAGAACAGGGGAATAATTTCGCCGTCGAGAAGATTATACAGGGACGCGGCGTCATTTTCATCCGAATCAGCGACGCCGGAATTCCCATTGCCAATACACCAGCCAAGTTCCCCGTCGAATGCTTCCGCCCACCATCCGTCGCAAACGCTGAGGTTGAGCACGCCGTTTATACCTGCTTTCATTCCGCTGGTTCCCGAGGCTTCCATTCCTGCGACCGGCGTGTTCAGCCATACATCAACACCGCTGACAAGCATGCGTGCGGCAGCCATGTCGTAATTTTCAAGGAAAAGTATCTTTCCTTCGAATTGAGGAAGCACGGAAATCTCCTTGACTTTTTTGAGCAATGTTTGCCCGGCAACATCATCCGGGTGCGCTTTGCCGGAGAACAGGATCGCAACAGGTTCTCCTTCCCGGTTAAGTATGCGGGAAAGTTTGTCGAGATCGCGGAATAAAAGATCGGACCGTTTATACGGAACAAAGCGCCGCGCAAAGCCGATGAGCAGAACTTCGCTGCCCGGGAGGGAACGGTCTTTTTTTTCACCGGTTATCGCGTTTCCGTATTTCGAATTTATAGCACTGATCAACTGCTGCTTGAGCTGCAGGTGCGTTTCCCAAATCCGCGCCGGCGGAAGGCCCGAAAGCGTGGATGCTGCGACGTGATCATCCGTCAATGCATCTTCCCCGCATAACTTTTTCCATTCCGGGGCCATCCACGTGGAAAGATGAATGCCGTTTGTGACATGGCCGATGTGAAGCTCTTCGGGAAGATAAGCGGGCCAGAGCACGTTGAACATTTTTCTCGTCACCTGCTCATGGACGGCGCTGACGCCATTGATCCCGCCGGCAAGCTTGGAAGCGAGGTAGCTCATCGAGAAAAGTTCCTGGCTGTTGCGTCCCGTCTTCCCGAGGTTCAGCAGGTCGTTCCATGAAATATTGAACGCCTGGGCATAATGTGAAAAATAAGCGCGCAGCATTTCTTCGCTGAACGTATCATGACCGGCGGCTATCGGCGTATGTGTGGTGAAAAGAGAGGAAGCCTTCACCACTTCCACGGATTCCCCGAAAGAAAGTTTTTCATCCAGCACGAGATGGTACAACCGTTCTATCCCGGCAAATGCGGAATGCCCTTCGTTGTAATGGAAAATATCCGGTTTTATCCCGAGAATATACAGCAGGCGCACGCCGCCGATGCCCAGCACGATCTCCTGCCTGAGGCGGTTCTCGTGATCGCCCCCGTACAGGTGCGACGTGATCTGCCGGTCTTCTTCGATATTCTCGTGAATGTCGGTGTCGAGCAGGTAGAGCTTTGTTCTTCCGACATCGATCCTCCAGGCGCGTGCATAGAGCGTGCGCGCGGGAAATGCGATATTGATGGTAAGCCAGTCGCCTTCCGCATTGATGACGGGATGTAACGGAAGCGCCGTGAATTTCTGGTGGTCGTCCGTGACCACCTGTTCTCCGCTGGCGGCTATTTTCTGACGGAAATAACCGTTCCTGTACAGCAAACCGATTCCCGTGATATCCGCGCAGGAATCGCTCGCCTGTTTCAGATAATCGCCGGCAAGTATGCCGAGTCCGCCGGAATATAATTTCAGGCTGTTGTGCAGCCCGTATTCCATGCAGAAATAGGCAATGCGCGGACCTCCCGGCGCTGCCTTCATATACGCGCGGAAATCATTTGTTACGGCCGCAAGCCTGCGAAGGAAAGATTCGTCTTCCGAAAGCTGGCTGATGACTTTGTGCGAAAGGTTGTTCAGCATTTCCACCGGATTTTGCCCGCACGTTTCCCACAGCAATGGATCGACGGAAGAAAACAGTTCTTCCGCGTTGCTGTTCCATGTCCACCAGAGGTTTCCTGCCAGCTCCTGCAAGGGCAGGAGGGAGGAAGGAAATTCGGATTTGACGAAAACTTTTCGCCACATGGGTTTGGCCGCGGGGGGAAGCTGCGATGGAGCGGGACATGTATCCCATTCCTGCACATGCGGGGGATGCGTGAATTTTTCCTCCCGCTCATGCGTTTTCTGCAGGGCGATGCTGTATGCTTTTTTATAATAAACGATCAGGTTTTTCCATAACGCTTTTTTGGAAAGACGATAAGCGTTTTCACGCGCCGACCTTATTTCGTTTTCATTTTTGCCGGCATATTCCCGAAGTATCGACGCGATCTTTTCCGCGACGAAGGAATCGTTGCTGTCATTCCGTGCGATCACATAAGCGCCGTCCGAGCTTTCTTTAAGCAGCATGCCGAAACCGGTCAGGGTAGTGGTTACCGCAGGAATGTGAAAAGCGAGGCTTTCCAGCGGCGTGTATCCCCAGGGTTCGTAATAGGAAGGAAAGACGGAAATGTCGAAGCCGGTAAGCAGCTCGTAATAGCTAAGGTTGAAAATACCGTCATGACCGTCAAGATAAACGGGTGTGAAAATCACACTGATGGGATCCGCAGGTTTATTGTCCAGCTCGCGCAAACGGAGACGCTGCAGGACCGGGTCGCTGTCCGCGCCCTGCAGGTGATGCGTGAGTGTGCGGCTTTCCGGGATTATATTTTCATTGTTTATCCTCCGGAGAAGATCTTCGCGCGGACCGACATGATGCGCCGGAATGAAGATGAAAGCGACGATGTTTTTCGGGAGATTCCCTTCACGGTTCAGCTCACCCATCGCATCGATGAAAATATCGACGCCTTTGTTCCGGAATTCGTAACGCCCGCTTTTCAGGACGAGCAGGGTATCGTCGTTCAGTTCTTTACCGGTAAGCGCTGCCGCCACACCGAGCAGTTTTTTTCTCGCCGCCGCCCGCCTTTCCCTGAACAGGAGCGGGTCGGGAACGATAGCGGCTTCGAAACCGTTCGGTGTGATCACATCCGGTTCCTTCTGGAGCAGTTGCCTGCATTCCGTCGCGGTGATCTCGCTCACCGTGGTAAAGCAATCGGCCACATGCGCCGCTGTTTTCTCCAGCGAGTGTTTTGAAATGACATTGAACCGTTTCGCTTCCCGGTCGCCATCGTAGCTTTCCAGTTTTCCATACAGCGGAAGCCCGTTCCCGGCGATCGTTCTCCCGGTGACGGTGGCATGTGTCGTGAAGACCGTGCCGATCTGCGGGACATGCGATTCGACGTAAAGCAATCCTGCACCTGTCATCCATTCATGGAACTGCGCGACGATTTTATCGCTCAGCGTAAGGTAATGGTGATAGAAACATTCGATCACTTTCCCCGCAGCATAACCGAACAGCGCCGGTTCGATATAATCCCATTGGCCGGTCAGCGAGTCGACCTTGAATTGCAGCCACAGATCGCGGAAGATCGTGTCCTTTTCCATGAAAAGCCCCGTGTAATCGATGAGGATGGCGATCGGGTTTCCCGGGATCTTCCACCGGCCGATGCGGATTTTCAGTTCACGCGCTTCCGCAAAGGCACGCCACGAGACAAAAAGATTTTTATCCTCCCGGAATTCCGGGTGTTCGCCTGTT
>DASTSF010000048.1:0-7000 GCA_035760825.1 Bacteroidia bacterium | reverse complement strand
GAGACGACCCTGGAGAAGGTGGACCATTCTCTTTTTCTTTTCATCGATGAAAACCCTTTTGGCGAGGTTCCGTTTGCTGAGCGTCTTTACGTAATGACCTTCCGTATGCGTGAAAAAACGATCCCGTGCGCTCATTTTTTTTCGGATTGTTTTCCTGAGGGCGGTGGCTTTTTTAGCCTTGGATTTTCGTGCACGCCGTGTCGCTATCTGTTCGTTCCGGGCATACATCACGTGACCGGTGAGCGAGCCGGTTTGACCAAGATGGCTGACGCGCTCCTTCTCCGTAAAGAATTTGACAAACTGGAAAGGCAGGCAACTGCTGCAGGTTTTCCTTTCTTTCAGTTCCGGTTGCCGGTCCGCACCGTCGGCCATTACACGCTGCGTGACCGGCGAAGGGCGGTTGTCGGTGAGGTAGAAAGAGCTTCCGCGCTGGTGCGAGGCGTTTCCTGCCGCTGTGGTCAGCTGCCTTCCTGCAGAATGCGTGGAAAATGCGGGGTTGCCTGGCATAACAGAGTTTTGGATCAGGAGTGTATAACGGGTGTTATTATCACATTACCTGTGACGGCCGGAACTTTGCTTTCGTGCTTTATGCGTTTTCTGTTCATTGATGTTTCGCTTTTTTATTGGTTTGCGCCATGCCGCCAGGTCACATGAAACTCTCTTCTTCTGCCGATGCGCCATATCCGGTCCGCGTGCCCGCCAGCTTTTCGACAATTTTGCTGGCGAACGACTGGCAGTCGCCGTTGAAATAGCACCGCATGTCGTCATGTGCCTGCCGGAATGCGATCAGCGCGCTGCGTACGGTTTGCTTTCCCTGCGGCGGGTACGATGCGATATGGGGCATTCGTCCCTCTTCCGCGCCATACTGGGCCGTGTCTTCCGACTGGTTCCGTGAAAAGCGGAGATTCGCCCCGGAGCTGAGATTGCAGATGAGATCCTGGTGCTGCCCCGGCGTCGTCGAGCCCTGCAGGACGATCAGCGTCAGCGCTTCATTCAGGTGACCGGATACATCGCCTTTGACTATTACCGGCAGCTCTTCCTTGTTCTTTTTTTCTTCGTTGGTCCGGGTAATATGATCGCCGACGAACCTGCGGTCGAGTTTTTTGCCTTTCTTCTCCCAGAATTTCCGGCTCTGCTCCCGCTGCTGCGGTGTCCATCGCTTTTTGTTTTTCGCAAGCTGAACGGGTTCGTCCGACTCGGCTTCTTCTCCTTCGGGCGCTTCCTTTTCCATGCGCTGGAATACGGACGCAGGGCGATTGTCCCGGAGAAAGAAACCCGCGCCGCTCCCGGCTGCATGCACAGCCGGAACCTGTTTGCGGTCATGTGATGGTGATAAGGATGTCCGGCTGGCGTGCATGCGTTTTCAGTTGTGGCGAATGGTTGTCGTTCGTTAGTGGTCTACGCTATCGCGTTTTTCTTTCAACTTATTCTCCAGCAGGTTGACTTCATCTTTTGAAATATTCGAAGCCGTGTGCATCGGGTTGAAGGCTACATGACCGGATGTGGCGTCGGCGCCTGATTTATTGATCAGTTTCCAGTCGATCGAGATTTCGCTGAACGCGTGAGCGGCGCCTTCGTATTGTTTCGCCACTGCCCAGTCGACCTTAAACTCTTTGTATTTGTTGGGATACTTTTTAACGATCGCCCCCAACTGCCGGATATTTGATTCGAACGGGATCATCTGCGTGTTGATGTCACGTGTTCCGGTAACAAGGTTGGTCGAATCCGTAGCGCCTCCCAATCCTGCGCCGCGCACGTGTAGCCATTCCCATCGTTGGCTATTCATGCCGGGAGCGTTGATGAGCCACGCGTAGCCTGCAGCGTTGGTGTTGTTCATATTTGCATATTGACCCTGGCCTCGCGCTTTGCCTGCGGGCGCATCCTTCAAAGTGACTTTCTGCGACGATTCAACGGGGGACATCGGTTTTTCCACGTCGGCAAGAACTTTCTTTTTAGAAAACTTTTTGTAAGCAGTTGCGTCCTTCCCCATAATCTTGATCGGTCCTGCGGCTTCTTTCCCGACTTTGAGTTCTTCCTTGTAGACTTTCGCATTCAGGGCGACCTTGTCCAGTTTGATGTTGCTGACGAATGAATTGTCCTCCACTTTTGTCATCGGCACATCGGTGGGGTCGATCTCGACAGCCATGGCATGCGCACGTCCTTTGGCACCGAAGCCGCCTTTGTGCGTAGGAAACTGTCTTTTGAGTTCGTTAATGAGTATCCGCTGCCTGTTATTGAGCTCATGGAGTTTATTGACATACGCAGCTCTTACCTTGTCTTTGCTGCGGAATCTCTGGTAAGGTCTTTTCTTTATTTCTTCGAGCGTATTTTTCGCCTGTAGTAAAACAATGCTCAACTGCGCCGTATTCTCCTCGATGAAATCGATATCCTCGTCATCTTCCATTTCCTTCTGAAGACTCCCGGATTTTGTGATTTGCGTTTCGATGCTGGTCTTCATAGAATTGAAGATATCTTCTTCATGCTCTCCCGACGTGAGCGCTTTCGAAAAGGAAGGCGACACTTTCATTGTCGCTGCAACCGATGGTTTCAGCGTATGCTGGTGGAGGACTTTGCTTTTCCCGTCCTTCTTTTTTTTCTTCTTGTTGTACTTACCCAATTGCACGACACCGTTGCCCGTCCCTTTTTTCATCAGTTGCAGGACCGGTGCGGGGCGGTTATCTTTCAGCGCTGCTCCTGCAGTTGCAGTCCCACGTGATCGCGCGGCCGCGACCGGGCCGGAAGATGTGGTTTGCGCCGTTTGTACAGGATTGAACATCATTGTCAATGGTTGATCCGTTAATGAGCAGTGACCGGAAAGCGTCCCTAATTTTTGAGGTTTACAGTTGTAACGATTACCGGTCCTTTTGCTCCCGAATAATCAATAGCCGAACAGTACGGGTAATTACGGATGCGTTCCTTCAGGCGCTCGACGTGCGGACTGTAATAAAGCACGCCTGCCGGACGCCCCGTGATGAGCCGTACGAGCACGTAGTTGTATAAGGGAAATTCGCGGAAGAGGTGGCGGTGTCCTTCATGGCCTTCCAGTGCCAGCCTGTGGATGATCTCTTTCTGCATTTCGGCCGGTTTCGCATGTAAACGGCGGAGCAGCTGTTTTTTTACGTTGCGGTAAAAAACGTCGAGCATAGCCTGCGCTTTCTCCCGGTCTCCGTGCAGGACGAGGCACACCCTGCGTTTGGTGATGAGGTACCCGTTCAGGATCGTGTGGAATCCTCTCGTTACCACAGTTTCATTCAGTGATTCCGCGATAATGAGCTTGTATTCGGATTCAGTGAACAGTTCTCTCCATTCCCCGATAGCGAGCTGAACGTTCGTCTCCGGGTGCGGATGTTTTTTTTCCGTATGAAGAAGATGTGTGCTCATGCGATCGGTTAACTGCTGATGATAAGCGTTTTGTTTTCTTTCCGGAATTCTTTCCGGATCCCGGCGAGAAGATTTTTCTGCGTGACAACGGGATCGCTTGTCCGCACGGCCGTGAGTGCGCAGGTGCGCAGGACATTGATGATCGACCCGCCTGAAAGCTGGTGATCCTCGGCGATCTTGCGCAGGTCGATATCGGGATGCAGCGTGCAGGTGCCGGAAAATGCATTCGTCCAAAGCTGCAGCCGTTCTTCCGCCGACGGCATCGCGAAGTGGATCATCGACTGGAAGCGGCGGGTGAATGCATCGTCTATGTTCGCGTTCAGGTTCGAAGCAAGAATGACGACTCCCGGGTAATCCTCGATCAGCTGGAGCAGGTAAGCGGTCTGCTGGTTGGCGTGACGGTCGTTCGAAGAATTCGTTGTGGTCCGCTTCCCGAAAAGCGCATCGGCTTCATCGAAGAAAAGTATCCAGTGCTTGTTGCGGGCGATCGCGAATACGCGTGCGAGATTTTTTTCCGTTTCACCGATGTATTTCGAAACGATCATGGACAGGTCGATGCGGTACACGTCGCGCCCGGACATTTTTCCGAGCAGTGTTGCCGTCAGTGTTTTTCCCGTTCCCGGCGGACCGTAGAACAATGCGCGGTAGCCGGGTTTCAGCATTTTTTTCAGCCCCCATTCATTCATCAGCGTGGAGCTGTGCTGCAGCCACGCCTGGATCTCTTCCACCTGTTCCATCACGTTGTCGTCGAGAACGACGTCCTCCCATTCGAGTCCCGTTGTAATGCGCTGCGCGGGGAATGCAGGATTGCTTTCCTCGGGCGGATGAACGCCTGTGATGAAATATTCGAACCAGTAGCTGCTCATCGTCAGCATGGCGTTGAGCGGGGGCAGGTTCTGGTCGACTTCGCTGAGCTGAATCACTTCATCGCGGATGAGCACGTTCTCTTTCGAAAGCAGCTTCATCACTTCCGGGCGGAGCTCCGGGTTCACCGCGGTCAGCAGGAAATACAATGTCTGCGCGGTAGGCAGGAAGCCGCTGTGATTTTTATCGACCACGCCTCCGAATTCCGTGAAGCCACGGTCGTACAGCTGGTTCTTCCCGAAAAAGACGTCGAGCGCTTCCGGGCGCAGGTGCGGCGCTATTGCCAGCGCGAGTGCGATCCGGCCGAAAACCCCCGGTTGCCACTCCAGCACTTTCAGCGCATAGGGAGATTCCGACGCGGAAATATCCGGCGGAAGAATATCCTGCCAGTTTTTTTCATGACCTTCCTGCAGCAGGTATGAACGGATCACCTGGCTGATCACTTCCTGCAGCCAGTTGATCTCGTTATGCAATACCGCTATGGAAAGTTCAGTCTCCATCCTGTACGAACATTTTTTCGATGTCGTCGAGATTGGCATCCGCCCATTTGAAATAGAGCAACGCCGTGTTCGGGTTCAGCTCGTTCGCCTGCAGCATGTCGAGCATCGTAGCCGATGTGTTCTGCGATGTGATCGTGGAGTAGGAAGAGTCGTGCTGAAAATCGTATTCGAAAAACGCGTTGGCCCACTCGTACCTGCTCGTCATGCGCCCGATGTAATCGCTGATGAACGTTTCGATCTTTTCATCCTGAACGACGAGCTTCTTTGCACGGAAGAAAGAAGGTTTCCGCTGTGCTTCCCGGTGATAATAATCGATCTCTTTCGACTGGACCGTCCGCGAGGAGCTGTTGCCGAAAAGATCGAGGAGATTGAAGTTTTCCCTGTCCGTAGCGATTTCCAGCTCACCTTTCGAAGAGCCCGAGATCGCCAGTGTCCAGTCGGCCAGCGAGGCCGTATCGACGACGACATAGAGCTGCCGGAACGAGAACATGGTCTGCGTCATGCGTATGATGACCGCCTGCTGGAGCTCATTCCAGTTGGCGATCCTCGTCGATTCCGGTTCGTTTCCCCTGAAGAAAAAACTTCCCCGCGACGAGAAGCCGATGATCTGCCTGCTGAATTCAAATTCGCCTTCCACAGGTCCGTGCCCGTGTCCGCGACCCGCGTACGGTTTAGTGATGTCCTCGCTGAAGTTCCACAAAGGACCGTTGAGACGCACCCCGCTTGAAAGCTGTGCGTTCCCGGGATCGATGACGCCCGCACGGAAAATATTTCCGAGAAGGATCATCTCGCCGTTGCGCAGCTGGAAGAAATCGCCCGGGTAGATCGGTTCGTTGAGCGGCTTCGCAGGGATGTATCCCCCGGTGTGCATGTAGCACGCGCGGTAGAATTTTCGGTAGACGTTTTCCATTGCTTACTGGTAAAATATCCACCGTCCCGCCATGATGCAGGACGGTGGATGTTCGTTCGAACGGTCAGGATGCAAGCGCTGCTGCGTTGCCGGCGGCGAGGCCGAGCTGGAGCGACTGCAGTGAGATCTGCGCCTCGCTCAGCGACTGCTGCGCGTTGTTCAGATCTTCTGAAATGTTCTGGCAGGCCGTATACATCTCGTTGTAGTACTCCACCGCGTTCTTGTACGCGTCGGAGAGCAGCTTCTGCAGACAGTCAGGTTTTTGCGTAGACGCGTCGATGACCACAGCATTCGTGCCGGCGATGAATTCATACACGTTCATGGCCTCATAATATTCGAGCGCTGCGGCCGCTTCTGATTCCGTGTTGGACGCCTGCGAGGCATACACCGACTGCAGCGCCACGAGCGTAAGCGCGACGGCGTTGTTCGCATCGGTCCCGGCGGTGTTCAGCACGCTGACCAGCTCATCAGAGATGAGCGGGTTGAGCGCTTTTTTACGAATGACGAGCGCTGCAAGGCGGTTGATGACTTCCGAGGAGTAGATCAGCTTGTTCATCACACGGCTGATCTGCATCGAAAGTGTGCGCGACCATTTGCCCGCATCGGCGATCCCGTAGAACGCGGTGGAAGAGTTGTTCATCAGGTCGAGGTAGTTCTGCACCACCTGGTTGACGAGGTTCAGGTTGTTCAGCGCATTCGTGCGGTTCGTTTCTGCATAGGAAAGATATCCCTGGAATGTTGCCAGCTTCGCGGTGAGCCCGTCAACGATAGACTGGAACTGATCGACTTCCTGCTGTGCGTCGAGTACCTGCAGCGCAAGCGAATCGAGTTCTGCCTTCTTGCGTTCGGTTACGGCGATCCGCCGTTTCATAAGTGTGCTTGTAGTTGTCATGTTTCAATGCTTTAGGTTCGTTATTTGGTTGGCTGGGAAGCGGGTGTGAAGCCGGATTCATGGTACGTGTAAATAGTCGCCGTTGCATAACCTGACCAGTTGCTCTTGTACTGGGAAAGGTCCTGCTCAACGTCATTGCTTACCGTAAGAACGAGGGGAATGTATGTCCATTTTTCCTGCAGCACATTGCCGAAAATGTCGGTCATGTCTGTTCCGAAAACAGCTGTAAAGTTGCCGGAGTCCGCGCTTTCGGTGGCGTTGATGTAATTTCCGGGTGCGACCTGTTCTGCAAGCGGGATGTTGAAGATGAACCCGATCTGCGTGCCCGGTGTCCGCTCCTTCGACCTGAGGATAGAGGTTGAAGGCGCCGATGTGTTTGCACGCTCTGCCTCGAGGTCGGAGATCATTTTCTGGATGCTGTTCGATTCCTCGCTTTGCATCCCGATGGCGGCG
>DASTSF010000047.1:0-2284 GCA_035760825.1 Bacteroidia bacterium | reverse complement strand
TAACGCACGGGCTCTTTTCCGCAGCAGCCGACACTTTGCGCGATTTCATTCGTGTGATGCGTGGGAATAAGATCCATTCCGCCGCCGTGGATGTCGAATGTTTCGCCGAGGTATTTCCGGCTCATCGCGGAACATTCGAGGTGCCAGCCGGGAAAGCCTTCGCTCCAGGGTGAATTCCAGCGGAGAATATGTTCGGGGCTCGCTTTTTTCCAGAGTGCGAAATCCAGCGCGCCTTTTTTTTCTTCCTGCCCGTCGAGCTCGCGCGTATTGCTGAGCTGGTCTTCGAGCGTGCGCCCGGAAAGAATGCCGTAATTGTTTTCCTTCGAAAATTTCTCGACGTCGAAATAAATACTGCCTTTCGATTCGTATGCATAACCGTTGTCGAGAATTTTTTTCGTCATGTCGATCTGCTCGATGATGTGCCCGGTAGCCGTCGGCTCGATGGAAGGCGGAAGGAGGTTGAACGCCGCGCAGACTTCCCACAACCCGACCGAGTACCGGTGCGCGATCTCCATCGGCTCCACTTTTTCCAGCCGCGCTTTCTTCCCGATCTTGTCGTCGCCTTCATCTGCATCGCTTTCGAGGTGGCCGACATCGGTGATGTTGCGCACGTAACGCACTTTGTACCCGAGGAATTTCAGGTAACGGAACATGATGTCGAATGAAATATACGTGCGGCAGTTGCCGAGATGAACGTCGCTGTAAACCGTGGGTCCGCACACGTACATACCCACGTACGGGGGATTCAGCGGAATGAATTCTTCCTTCTTTCGCGATAACGTATTGTAAACTTTCAGAGCGCCTGCCATAGTTGTTTTTCCTTCGGGAAAACAAAGTTAGCAGAATGGGAATTACACGGGAAAAGCATCCGCGACCCGGAAAACGCAGGCCGTGTGAAAATAAAAATCCCGGAATTTCTTCCGGGATCTTCAGTTCGTTTCGAATTCCTATTTGTTCGCGTCCGTCGGGAGAGGACCGTCGCCCACATACTGCCCGTTTTTGTAGAGCTTGATGCGGACAAGCATTCCGTTTCCGTCGTAGATGCGCTCTTCACCGTCAACCAGCCTGTTTTTATGGAACGTGCCTTTCATCGTGATCTGGCCGTTCTTGTACAGGATCCAGTCGCCTTCGCCGTTGAATACGCCTTTGTTAGGCTTGAAATTCGGATCCGGGGGAGGCGGAGGTGTTTTCTTCATTTTGTCCTCTTCCGGCGCTTTTGACACGGGAGCCGGAGGAACATTGTAGGTTTTGGTCTTGGAAGCATCGATAACGCCGTCGTTGAAGTAAGTTTCGCGGATCAGGTTGCCATTCTCATCGTATTCTTTTTTCCAGCCGGTCTCTTTTCCGTCTTTCATATCCACGGTGATAGCGACTTTCCCGTTCGGGTGATAATACGTCTGCGTTCCGTCGCGCCGCCCGAGCTGGTTATAGTTGAACGACTGCCTTGGCGTGCCGTCATCGTAGTAAAGCGTGTACGGACCTGTCCAGCGCGTTCCCACCCATGTTCCTTCTTCGGATTTTTTTCCGTTGTCGTTGTACATCACGGCGTGACCGTTGGGACGGTTATTCACGTACGTAAGCTCGCTTTTCTTGTTGCCGTTGGCGTAGTATTCGGTCCAAACGCCTGTTTTCTGGCTGTCTTTGTAATTGCCTTCCTCGACTTTCGCATCAGGACCATAACCTTTAAGGTCCGGGCGCATTTTACCTGTGATCACCCACCATCCCTGGCGTTTTCCGGAGGGATCTACAAAATTCTTACTGTCTGGTGTGGTATCCGAAGCTGCGACAAAGGCCCTGCTGTAAGCGGGTATCGCGACCGAAGCGATGAACAGTACTATCAGCGTAAATTTTTTCATCTGGGCACCTGTGTGTGGGTTAGACCCTGTTCAACATTATTTTACTTAAATGTACCGCCTGAAACTCAATAAAGTTGCGGGTTTTCGATCAATTCAGTTAATAATTCGACGAAACCTCCAAGGATATCTGACAGCGGTATTAGTTACTTCTTACGGAAGGGGAGTATGCGGAGTTTCAACTTTGACAAGGCTTTTTTTGATATTCGTCAACATTTCTTCCACCATGCTGTCGAGAGTGTAGTTTTCTTTCCAGCCCCAGTCTTTCCGGGCTTCGGAATCATCGATGCTCGCGGGCCAGGAATCGGCGATCTGCTGGCGGAAATCCGGTTTGTAACTGATTGAAAACCCGGGGATATGCTTTTGGATGGCCGCTGCAATCTCTTTCGGGGAAAAGCTGAACCCGGCGAGGTTATAAGCACCCCGGATGC
>DASTSF010000046.1:0-7715 GCA_035760825.1 Bacteroidia bacterium | reverse complement strand
ATGCAGGGCATTTCCCCGTTGACCGGGTTGAACGCACATTCGTAGAATTTCTGGTTGAGGTTGAAATTCGGCGTGGAATAAACAAGCCGCACGGTCGTCAGCAGACCTATTCCTCCCCCGTTCGAATTAAGCAGTACATATTCACCCGCCGAAGTACGCGCGGGATCATCGAACCGGCTGAACTCGCAGGTAGCGGTAACGAACAGCGGCATGTTGCAGAGATTCGTCCACGCATTGATCTGCGAAACTTCCAGGATGCGTTCATGCGCAAGTCCCACTTCTCCGCCGTGACCTGTGTAATTGAGAATAAGACATCCCTTGTCAACGCGCTGGTCGAAAGCGGCGTTCACCGCCGGGTAACGTTCACCGCCGGGAGTCTGTTCCTGCTGGTAGGCATCAAGATAGATCTTGTCGATGTTGTAGGTCGGGTAATTGGTCGAAACGTATGTCGCCAGCTGGTCCGCCTGGCTCATGTGAATGTCATTGTCTTCATCGTCACCGATGAATGTCACACAGTTTCTCCATTCTCCACCCTTCGAACATTGCCCGGCCGCCGAGCACGCTGAAAGATTATACACCGGCTGCGGCATCGTCATGTAATGCTTCACCTTATTCACCATATCCTCCGCTTCCGTGGTGTTCCGTACCGGCAAACGTCCCACACCGATATCGCAGTCGCCGTTGTCGGAGCTGTCGTCCCATTCTCCCTCGTTGCTGTCCATCAGCGTATAGAACTGATCGGATGTATACGATTCCGTGAGGCCGACGGAATTCAGGTTCTGGAACGTAGGAATGAAATTTGAATTCGCGGCAACACGGTGCTTGTTATCGTAAGAGCCGTCGCCGAACAGCAGCAGGAAACGCGGCGTTTGCGACGGGGAGCCCGCACGCCAGTAGAGCATGCGCACGAAGTCGCGGAGCGCAGTCGCGTCCTGCTCGCCGGAAGAGAATTCGTTGTAGATCTGCTGCGGTGTGACGATCACATAGCTGAAGTTCTGCATCGTCGCGTGGAACTGCGCGAGCTCCAGCGCCTGCGGAAGAAAATCAGGATACGAAATGATAATAAGATCTGCCGGCTGCAGCGCATGGAGATTCTGGTTCGCAACAGGCCCGTGATAAACCGGTGTCTCGTATTGCGTGCCGTCAAAGCAAACGAACTCATGCAGTGAATCCGTCGGGACCACCCATGTGTAATTTCCGCCGCCGACGGTTCCGTTCTGCTGGTAGATATTTGCAAAATCAGTCACATCCCAGATGGTCTGGCTGGCATTGTAATTCCCCATCACGAACTGTGAAACTTTTCCGGGACCCGCGCTTCTCGAATCACGGAAAAACATTTGTCCGTTCGTCATCGTCAGGAAACGGCGCGCATTCACACGCACCCAGTTCATCCATCCGGTAACGGCGTACTGGTTTGCCTGCCGCGTTACAGTCACCAGGATCGAAGGACCGCCGGGATTGAAGCAGAGCTTCGCATTCCCGGGATTGGCGAACGGGCAGTAATAGCAGGAGCTGCTTGTATTCGAAATGGTGATGGTTGCTGACGTGGACTGGGCCGTGACGGTATAATAATTCTGCGCATCACAGCGGGAAACAAGATCGACCTCTGCACACGCGGGCGAGGAAGGATCGATATTCGGAAAATTGAATTGATAGCTGTACTGGTTGATGATGTCGAATTCCTCGCCGTACCATTCGCGCCCGGATTTGATGAGGTTCGTATTGTTCGATTCGAAAAACTTGTAATCATCGAAGCTCGTCACTACATCTGTAGGTGTAAGAGAGGAAGAAGAACGCTGCGTGACGCGTTTTCCCGGACCGAGATCGGTGTTCAGGAAATAATAGGTCGTGTCGCTGTAATCATGCACGTGATGATGAAAATGCATGTCGGTGCTGTCGAATGTCCATGAGTTGGGTGAAATGCCGTAGAAAAGAATATAATCCTGCGTGTCGAAAACTCCGTCCGCTTCACCCTGCACCACGATCGAATATTCCTGGAGATCATCCTCGTGGGCAACGCTGTTCTTGAATGAAAGCTGGCCTTTCCCGTTGCCGTAGATCCTGATGTTGCGCGGGTCCAGCGCGGACATGTCGATGCCCATATTGGAAAGGAAGTTGTAATCGATCTTCTGCACGCCCGTATTCACAACGCCGATCTTATACCACGTGCCCGTTGCAAGCACGCTGTTATTGGCAAACTGCGGCGTAACGCCGAACCGTGCATCCCGTCTGCCGTTTTCCGAAATACGGAGCTGAAAGCTGACGAGCCGTTCCATCGCTCCTGTAACGGGATTCCTGCGAAACGGAAGCACGGTTACATTGGCGAACGTTTCTTTCCGGGAAATGCTGACCGTCGTTTTCACTTCGGGCTGGCTGCCGATGTAGCCGGCCCCGAAACCCATCACGCTGAGCGAAGCCTGGTCAAGCGCTTCATAAACGGGGTCAACCAGGGTAGCGGTTGCGGAAGAAGTACCGTCGCTTATTTTTTGCTTCTGGAAGAAATACGGCAGAAAGTTCCGCTCCGCATCATAGGAAGCGCCGTCAAACCAGAGAAATGTCCTGGATTCCTGGTCGGTGAATTGTGTGGTGATAGGTGCGGTCCATCGCAGGTAATGCTGGTCAGGATTGTACAAATTGCCATTTACCTGGCCCGTCCGTTGCGCTTCCAGGCATGAAAAAACAAACAACCCACTTATTATCAATAAATTACGAAAAAAGGCGATTCGTACACGCACTGGAATCATGCTGAGCTTTTTTTATTGTGTAAATATAGACGACCGCATGGTGTTTCAGAGGGCGGGATTTTGATAATTCCGGGAAATTACGCTACTTTTGTTTTTACCCGTTAATTCCGCACCTTTAAAAACCGGAGTACAAACGGGGGCAAACCAGGAAATATTGCGAAGCAGCTTCAAAAAATAAACCCTTTTGAAACTGTTGCGTTCTTTTTTCCGTATCATTGTTTCTTAACCTAACAGCACCGATATGCTGAAGCGTTTGGTTATTGCCCTTGCCTTGGTGGCAACCGCCGGTTTGGGCGATCTTTTTGCGCAGGATCCTGAGTTTACTCAGTTCTACGCTAACCCGTTGTATCTCAACCCGGCCTTCGCCGGAACGGCACGCTGTCCGCGTGTATGCCTCAATTACCGTAACCAATGGCCGGGCATCACAGGAACGTTCGTTACCTACAGCGCTTCCTATGATCAGCACATTGATGGTATTTCAGGCGGCCTCGGCCTCCTGGTGACAAATGACCGTGCGGGCCAGGCAACGATCAACACCACGAACATCAGCGGGATCTATTCTTACCAGCTGAATATCACCCGTGAATTCTCGATGAAATTCGGCGTCCAGGCTACCTATGCGCAAAAATCGGTCGACTGGAGCAAGCTCAATTTCGGCGACATGATCGATCCGCGCCGCGGATTCATTTACAACACGAACGAAGTTCCCAACCTCACCAGCAAAACCAATGTCGACTTTTCAGCCGGCATCCTCGGTTACAGCCGTCACTATTTCTTCGGCTTCGCTGTGCACCACATTACGGAACCTGATGAAGGATTCCTCGGCGTATCCAAACTCCCGATGAAATATACAGGGCACGCAGGCGCTGTTATCCCGCTCGGCGGGCGTTACGGTGATTCGAATATTTCACCGAACATCCTTTTCCAGAAGCAGCAGGATTTCCAGCAGCTGAACCTCGGTGTTTATTTCACCAAGGGCCCGATCGTCGGTGGTCTCTGGTACCGCAACCAGGATTCTTTCATCCTCCTGATCGGCTTCCAGCAGGACCTCTTCAAGTTCGGATACAGTTACGACGTAACGGTATCCAAACTGACCAACGCTACGGCCGGTTCGCACGAGCTCTCTTTCCAGATGCAGTTCCAGTGCAAGCCGAAAAAGAAGAAATTCCGTACCGTAAGCTGTCCTTCGTTCTGATTTTTTTTCAGGACCACATGTAACAAAAGGGAAAATCAACGTTATATATTAAACACCAAAGGGAAACTACGACGTAAAACACCGAACCATGAAGAAAGCAGCGATGCCGTTGATGCTGATAGCAGGACTCTCTTTCCTGGCTTCCTGCCAGAAAGAGCGTTCCAATGTTACCGGCTGGAACTACAACGATCCTAACAATGGCGGATTTGAAGTTGTGCCTTACGAAGAGCAGGAAACCGGTCCCGGTCTCGTGTTCATCACAGGCGGAACTTTCACAATGGGCCGCGTTGAACAGGATGTGAACTACGACTGGAACAACGTTCCCCGCAGGGTAACGGTTTCTTCGTTCTATATGGACGAAACGGAGGTGAGAAACCTGGATTACCTCGAATATCTCTATTGGACGGACCGTGTTTTCGGTGCCGACTATCCGGAGATCTATGTTCAGGCGCTTCCCGATACGCTCTGCTGGCGCGAAAAGCTTGCTTATAACGAGCCTTACGTTCTGTATTACCTCCGCCACCCTGCGTACCGCGATTACCCGGTCGTAGGTGTTAACTGGTTGCAGGCATCCAACTTCTGCAGCTGGCGTTCCGACCGTGTGAACGAATTCATCCTCATCCGCGAAGGCGTCCTCGACTGGGCTCCTGACCAGGTGAATGAAGCAGCTTTCAATACCGACCACTACCTGGCCGGAACGAAAGCAAACGATCCTTATGTCGGAAACGTGGTGCAGAACATTCCTTCGCTCAACCCGACAGGTCCTGAAGAGCGCATGGTGCGCATGGAAGATGGGATCCTTCTTCCGAAGTACCGCCTCCCAACGGAAGCTGAATGGGAATACGCAGCTTACGGTCTTATCGGAAATTCCATCGACGAACGTGTAACGGACCGCAGGCTTTATCCCTGGAACGGCCACGCCGTGCGTAACCCGGATGAGCGTTACATCGGGCAAATGCTTGCCAACTATCAGCGTTCGAATGGTGACATGATGGGTACTGCAGGTTTGCTGAATGACGCCGCTGATGTAACAGCCCCGGTATATTCCTACTGGCCGAACGATTATGGCCTGTACAACATGGCGGGCAACGTTTCGGAATGGGTAATGGACGTTTATCGTCCGCAGTCGCTTACGGATGACAATGATTTCCGTGCTTTCCGCGGAAACGTTTTCCAGACCCAGATGAAAGATCCTACCGATCCGAACTTCGTAATGGTTGAAGATTCCGTACGTTATGATGCCGATTCCAACATCATCAGCATTCCCGGCGCCATCCGTTACAGGAACGTGGATATTTCCTACAAAGAAGACAAACTGGATACCCGCCGTAACTACAAGTACGCTGACAACATCAACTACAAAGACGGGGATCTTGTTTCATCACTTTATTATTCGGATCCTTCCACGAACCCGGATAAGATGATGTACGAATTCCCGGATGCGAAGAACCAGTCGAGCACCGCGGGTTCCATGATCAACAACAAGGCTCACGTATACAAAGGCGGTTCCTGGCACGATCGTGCTTACTGGATGGTTCCCGGTACACGCCGTTTCCTCGACCAGCAGCAGGATCTTTCCTGGCTCGGTTTCCGTTGCGCGATGGATCGCGTGGGAAGCCCGCAGGGACTGGGAGGAAAATAATTTCCCACTGAAAAATCAAAACGGACGCTCCGGGTTCTTTGTAACTTGGAGCGTTCTTCTTTTATGACTTTTACAGACATACCCACGCTCTACGGACATTATCTCCGTCATCCGCTGGTCAGCACCGATACCCGCACCATTCCGCAGGGAAGCCTGTTTTTTGCGCTGAAGGGTGGAAATTTCAACGGCAACAAATTCGCAGCGCAGGCGCTGGAAAAAGGTGCGGCGTTTGCGATCGTGGATGAAGCGGAGTGCGTTTCCGGCGACCGTTTCCTGCTCGTACCGGACGTGTTGCAGGCGCTGCAGGAGCTGGCCCGCTTTCACCGCGATTCGCTCGGGAAAAAAGGACTGAACGTATTCGCGCTCACCGGCAGCAACGGCAAAACAACGACGAAAGAATTGCTGGCGCGGGTGCTCTCCGTGAAATACAGGACGCTTTTCACGCAGGGAAACCTGAACAACCACATCGGTGTGCCGCTGACGCTGCTGCAGCTGAACGAAACACATGAAATGGCGGTCGTGGAAATGGGCGCCAATCACCAGGGAGAGATACGCCGGTTGTGCGGGATCGCAGACCCGGATTTCGGGCTGATCACGAACATCGGGCTGGCGCACCTCGAAGGTTTCGGCGGACCCGAAGGTGTGCTGAAAGGAAAGACCGAGCTGTTCGAACACCTGCGAAAGAAAAACGGAACCGCTTTTGTGCTGGCGGACGACGGGCGCGTGATGAAGATCGCGGAAGGAATGAAGACGATCACGTACGGCACAAACCAGCATGCCGGCGTGCGGGGGAATTTCATTTCCGCCGATCCGTTCGTGCGTTTCAGCTGGGAAACAGATTCGGTTACGGCGCATGAAGTGGAATCGCGGATGGTGGGCGCATACAATCTCACCAATCTCCTCGCCGCGTGTGCCGCCGGATTTTATTTCGGCGTTCCGGCAACGGAGATCGACGAGGCGATCGCTTCGTACATTCCGTCCAACGCGCGTTCGCAGATGGAAAAACGCGGAAGCAATACGCTCATCCTCGATTGCTACAACGCGAACCCTTCCAGCATGGAAGCGGCGATCGAAAATATTTCGAAGATGCCGGCGGAGAGAAAAATACTCGTGCTGGGGGACATGTTCGAGCTGGGCGAAGAGAGTGCAAAAGAGCACCAGCGTATCGTGAATTTCATCGGAGAAAAAACAAAAAGTGCAACTGTTCTGCTCATCGGTAAGCTGTTCGGCGCAACGAAAGACGATTTCGGGGGAATACGTCTGGCAGATACGGCCGAAGCTGCGCAGTGGATGAAAAAAAATCAGCCGGAAAACTCGCTTATTCTTATTAAAGGAAGCCGCGGAATGAAAATGGAGAATGTGCTGGCCGACTGATGCGAAAATCTGAAAACCCGGATAATGAAACCGCCCGCTGCTTCCCTGATTATCGCGATTTGCCTTTGTTTTTGTTCATGCGGACTTATTCATTCCGTTGAATTCGAAAAACGCATTTACAGAAAAGGATTTTATTTTCACCGCGACAGAACCCTTCCTTCCCGACGGAATACCGTTCGCTATAACCCGGATAAACAAATAACCATCGATGGTTTCGCCCTTCCCGGTCCTGCAAATGAAAAATGCGCCATAACAATCCCGGCAAAAACACCGGCTGACATTTTGATCAAAAAACCTTCCGGCTCTTTGAACGGAAAAACGACTAAACAGTTACCCATCCCGCTTGCCCATCCCGGTCACAACTTCCATTTACACGCTGTCAGAGGAGACAAGGCTGCCGTTGAAGATTGGATCCTATCCATCATCTGCTGCTTTCTCCTCCCTTTCTTTTCCATCTTAGTATATGCTTTTGCGTATAACAATGACTCTAAATACACCAAAGTCCTGCAGGGGCTTTCTTTCCTCTGGTTTTTTGCATGGATCACTGCGATCATTCTTTTTTTCTTCATCCTACCGCTGGCCGTGATCCTGTATTCCTGCCTGGTTGCTGTGAGTTTTGTCTTTATGTTTTTAAATAAGAGCTACGACTGATGTTGCAGGACAATCCGAAAATGCGTGAAATGTTTTCCTGCCAGCGTTAAACAACAGAACTTACAGAGCATATCCTTCCACAGCAGGGAAAGACGAAGCGAGCACGGGA
>DASTSF010000045.1:0-5930 GCA_035760825.1 Bacteroidia bacterium | reverse complement strand
TCACGGCGGATTCTTCCTACATCCAGAAAATCAACATCAACTCGGCGACCGTGGCGGAGCTGAAAAAGCATCCGTATTTCACGTACAATGTCGCGCAGGCGCTCGTGAATTACCGGAAGGTCCACGGCCCCTTTCATTCGGTCGCTGATGTAACAGGATGTGTTTTGGTCAATGCGGATTTATACCGTAAAATTGCACCCTACCTTTCGATCTGAGTGGAATCAATTCGCAACATCATCCGCAACGTTCCCGATTTTCCGAAGCCGGGAATTCTTTTCAAGGACATCACACCTTTGCTGCAGGACCCCAAAACCGGCGCAGCGATCATTTCCGAGTTCAGGAAACGCCTGGAAGGTGTTCGCGTCGATGCGATACTCGGCGTGGAAAGCCGGGGATTCCTGTTCGGCTATGCGCTCGCGCTGCAGATGGGCGTGCCTTTTGTCCCTGTGCGCAAATCGGGAAAGCTGCCCTGGAAAACCATCGGAACAGAATACGAACTCGAATACGGCAAAGCGAAAATTGAAATGCATGAAGATGCGCTGAAGCCCGGCTCGAAAGTCATCATTCATGACGATCTTCTCGCAACGGGCGGAACAGCGGCTGCTGCGGCGCGACTCGTGCAAATGGCGGAATGCGAAGTTTCTGCATTTGCATTCGTTGTCGAGCTCGGCTTCCTCGAAGGCCGCAAAAACCTCGCGGACCATTCCGGAACGGTCATCAGTCTCGTTGAATACTGATCCGTCTTTTCCTTCCTGCGGGAACGGCAGGGATCATGCGGCTGCATCCCGCGGTAATCGAAAAATGAAGATTTGTTTAACGTTTTCCGTGAGGTAAAAACCTTAGTTTTGTCCCTGTTCAAAAACTAATTTTCCCATGCAATTTTCCCTGACAGAGAACCAGCACATGATCGCCGAAATGGTGCGGAAGTTCGGTGAAGAAAATATCCGGCCGAAAATGATGGAATGGGATGAGTCGCAGGAATTCCCCGTGGACGTCATGAAAAAGCTCGGCGATCTCGGTCTGCTCGGCGTGCTCGTTCCACAGGAATACGGCGGATCGGGTTTCGGCTACCTCGAATATGTCACTGCTATTTCCGAGATCGGGAAGATCTGCGGTTCGATCGGCCTGTCCACGGCTGCCCATAATTCGCTCTGCACGGGACATATTCTCCAGTTCGGGAACGAAGAGCAGAAGAAAAAATATTTACCGAAGCTCGCCACCGGTGAATGGATCGGCGCATGGGGACTCACCGAGCAGAACACCGGTTCTGATGCGGGAGGAATGCTTACCACGGCAGTTGCAGATGGCGATCACTTCGTGATCAACGGTTCGAAGAATTTCATCACCCACGCCATTTCCGGCGACGTGGCGGTCGTCATCGTCCGCACGGGTGAAAAAGGCGATTCGCACGGCATGACCGCCTTCATCATCGAAAAAGGAACACCCGGGTTCAGACCGGGAAAAAAAGAGAACAAGCTCGGCATGCGCGCCTCCGAAACCGCGGAGCTCGTATTCGATAATTGCCGCGTGCATAAATCGCAGATGCTCGGGAAAACCGGGGAAGGTTTTATCCAGGCGATGAAAGTGCTCGACGGCGGACGGATTTCCATTGCTGCATTATCCATCGGCATCGCGAAAGGAGCGTACGAAGCCGCGCTGAAATATTCGAAAGAACGCCAGCAGTTCGGCAAGCCCATTGCCGCTTTCCAGGCGATCGCGTTCAAGATCGCCGACATGGCCACGGAGATCGATGCAGCGGAGCTGCTTACGTTCCAGGCCGCCGACATCAAGAACCGTGGCGGAAAAGTGACGCGCGAGTCCGCATTCGCGAAATATTATGCGTCTGAAGTAGCCGTGCGCGTTTCCACCGAAGCTGTGCAAATCTTCGGAGGCTACGGCTACACGAAGGATTTTCCTGCGGAAAAATATTACCGCGATTCGAAGCTCTGCACCATCGGCGAAGGAACGTCCGAGATTCAGAAGCTGGTCATTGCCCGCGAGCTGACCAGATAATGATCCTTTTTTCCATTAAAAAAGCCCTTTGCCCGCTCATCAGCATGCGGCGAAAGACGGTGTTTTTTTATTCTAAATTTGGTAATCCAAAATCAACAGACCACAAATGAAAAAAGTATTGACCCTGTTTGCCGTTGCGCTGAGTGTGGCGCTGTCGGCGCAGATGAACGGAGTGAACCAGAAAGCGCCGGAAAACTGGTTCAACCTCTCTTATTCCACCGACCATGTTCACGGCATCGGAACTGACCGCACATACGCAGATCTTATCCAGGGAAAAAAACCGGATACGGTGATCGTCGCCGTGATCGATGGAGGAGTGGATTACACGCACGAAGATCTGAAAGACGTAATGTGGCACAATCCCGGCGAGATCCCGGATAACGGCATCGATGACGATCACAATGGGTATGTCGATGATGTCTACGGATGGAATTTCATCGGCGGAAAAGACGGGAAAGATGTGCAGTACGATAACCTCGAGCTTACCCGCCTCCTTCGCCCGCTGGATAAAAAATTCAACGGCCGCGATGCCGCCTCCATTCAGCCCGCTGAAAAGGACGAATACAACCGTTACCTCAAGCTGAAAGCGGATTTCGACAAGCGCCGCGCCGATTCACAAAAAACGTTCGACCAGATATCCAACTTCAAGCGCAAGATGGATGGCATGAAGCACGAGATCAAAGACCAGCGCAAGGTGGATTCCGTGACCTATGCGGATTACAAAGCGTACACGCCTTCCGACCAGTACAAACGTCTTGCGATGGTGCTGAACCTCGTCTGCAAGAACGAGGACGACTGGAATAATTTCAATACCGAGATCAACGAAGGTTATGACGAGCTCGACGCGATGCTCAAGTATAATCTTAACCTCGATTACGATCCGCGTTCCATCGTCGGCGATAATTACGACGACCAGACGGAAAAATATTATGGCAACAATGATGTGAAAGGCCCGGATGCGCTGCACGGCACGCACGTGGCTGGAATTATCGCTGCGAACCGCGGGAATAACCTTGGCATCAAAGGCGTGAATTCAGCCGTGAAGATCATGGCCGTTCGTGTGGTTCCCAATGGCGACGAACGCGACAAGGACGTGGCGAACGGGATCCGTTACGCGGTCGACAACGGCGCGAAGATCATCAACATGAGCTTCGGGAAAGGCTATTCGTTCAACAAGAAAGTTGTGGATGATGCGGTGAAATACGCGGAATCGAAAGGCGTTCTTCTCGTTCACGCAGCAGGCAACGACAGCAAGAATAACGACAACACCGACAATTTCCCGAACGATCATTACCTCGACGGCGGAACGGCTTCCAACTGGATCGAGGTCGGTGCGCTTTCCTGGAAAGACGGGAAAGAGGCGGTCGCGCCTTTCAGCAATTTCGGCGCCGCACAGGTGAACGTATTCGCTCCGGGTGTCGATATCAAATCCTGCAAAAGCAACGGCGGTTACATCGACGAGAGTGGAACGAGCATGGCTTCCCCGGTTACTGCCGGCGCCTGCGCGCTGATCAAATGCTATTTCCCTTCATTGACGCCGCAGCAGATCAAAACGATCATCGAGCAATCGTCCGATAAATCGCTGGCGAAGAAACGGGTTATTAAGCCCGGTTATAAAAAGAAGAAAGTGAAGTTCAAAAAGCTGAGCACGAGCGGTGGCGTGGTGGATGTGTACGCCGCGTTCAGGATGGCGGAGACAATGAAGTAACACGCGTTGGAAAGAAACGGAAAGCGCAGGGGAGTTCAGCTCTTCTGCGCTTTTTTCTTTCTGCTGAAAATGAAAAGCATTTTTCAGGAATACAGCTGCACGAATTCCTTTTTCGCCCGCTCATAATCTTCCGGTATCCCGATGTCGATAAAATAATCATCCGATTTCATTCCGTAAAAACGAAGCGTCGCCGCATTCGGTGCGAAAAAATCGTTCTCGATGGAGAATGCTTTTCCACCGCGCGTCTTCCCGAGAAACAGTTCCCGGCGGAGCAGGTAAACGCCGGCATTGATCAGCGCTTCGCCGGTTACGGCCGGATTTTTTTCACGGAATGAAAGTATCCGTGAGCCGGTGCCGGTTTCGATGGTCCCGTAACGTGAAGCATCACTCACTTTTCGCAGCGCGAGCGTTGCGTCTGCGTTATGTTGCGCATGAAATTCCGAAAGTGCGTTCAGTGAAATGCCGAAAAAGGAATCCCCGTTCATTGTCAATACATTTTCCCCCTCGCATTTTTCCATCGCGAGGCGGATTCCTCCGCCTGTGCCGAGCGGTTCGTTCTCGAAAGCGTAAATGATCTCCATCCCGAGGTAATTCCTGCCGAAATGCGCTTCGATGATTTCTGCTTTGTAGCCGACCGACAGGATCACTTTTTCGGCGCCGGCTTTCTGCACATGTGATAGCAGGTAATGCAGGAACGGCTTCCCGGAAATGTCAGCCATCGGTTTGGGAATACCGGCGATCACAGACCGCAGTCGCGTGCCGAATCCGCCGGCCAGTATGATGACTTCTTTTAGCACGCCGAAAGATCGTGATTGCGTTCCTTCTTGGGACGGGGTTTACTGTTTGTCGGGATGCGTGTCATACCCGGTTACTTTCAGCGAATCGTTTACGACTTCAATGATGATCGTTTCTTTATTGACGGAGCGTTCGTAATTCGCTTTGTAATACAGGTCGATCTCCCCGGAACGCACACCGTTGTTTTTCTGGATCTGGCTTTTCCCCGAGGTGAACTCGTAGCTTTTCATGGCGCCCCAGCTGCTGTCTGCAAAATTCATCAGGTGGTTCATTTCGTCGGGTTTGATGCCCGAACTGATCGTGTTTATGCCAGGCACGGAATGTTTCGCGAGAAAAGTGTAGAATTTTTCCGCAAGCGCTTTTCCGTCGCTGATATCACCCGGCATATTCGTCCGTGTATAGGAACCATTGCAGGAGCAAAGCAGGAAAAATCCGGGAATAAGCAGGAGCAGATGTTTCATGTTGTTTATTTTTTAGGGAATAATTCCATTTCCACCATCTCGCACAGCGTATGCCCGAGGATCATGTGGCATTCCTGTATGCGTGGCGTATCGGTCGAGGGAATATTGACCAGGAAATCGCAATGTGGTTTCATTTTTCCCCCGGTCTCACCGGTGAACCCGGCCGTGATCATTCCCAGTTCTTTTGCTTTAATAAGCGCGGTTACTACATTTTCGGAATTCCCGCTGGTGGAAAGCCCGATGAGAATGTCGCCCTTCTTTCCCATGGCCTGGACGAGACGGCCGTACACCTGCCCGTAGCTGTAATCGTTTGCAACGGCCGTCAGGTAGGAAGTGTTGACGTGCAGCGCTTCCGAAAAAAGAGGCGGACGGTCATAGTAAAAACGTCCCGAAAGCTCGGCGGCAAGATGCTGCGCGTCCGCCGCACTGCCGCCATTGCCGCACCAGAGCACTTTTCCGCCGGCTTTGTAGCAGGAGATCACGGAATTAGTAATCGCGGTTATCGTTTTCAGCAGCGGTTCGTCTGAAAGCAACGCTGTTTTCAACCTGATTGAAGCTTCTATTTTCGAGCGGACAAAGTTCAGTTGGTCCATGTGGTTAATCCCTGTTGAGTAAATGTAAATGATTTGGTCCGGCCCCCGAATTGCGCAAGCGCGAGCGCGACATTGAGACGGCTTGTTCCCGGGCAGTAGAAAAACATGAATCCGCCGCCGCCCGCCCCGGATATCTTTCCGCCTGTTGCACCTGCGGCAAGCGCCGCCTCGTAGATGTCGTCAAGCGTGCTGTTCGAGATCGAGGCCGCCATTTTTTTCTTGTTCAGCCATCCGAGGTTCAGGATTTCGCCGATGCCGTCCGTTTCTCCGCGCAGCAGGCATTCCTTCATCAGCCTTGCCTGCTCCTTCAGCCGGTGTGTGGCTTCGATCGCTTCCGTATTGTTGCGTTTTACATTTTCC